>NZ_JBTZRN010000002.1:0-76799 GCF_054888235.1 Arthrobacter sp. MMS24-S77 | reverse complement strand
TGACACAATAACGGCCTCATACTATGAGACAGCTCAAATGGACATCCATTCCACCGCCAAAGAGCTCAACGAGGCTCTCGGCCCAACGCTGGTGGCCGTCCTTGCGGGCGTGCGTGACCGAAAACTCCCCTCAGCTTGGGCGCGTGGAGACGTGGTTCCACGGGACGCCTCAGTGACCAAACTGAAGACAGCCCTTCGAGTTTGGCGCGCTTTGAAACTAGAGCATGACGAGCACATCGCGCGGTCCTGGTTCATCGGGTTGAACCCACTTCTGGACGAAACCACCCCCATAGAGGCTCTGAACAAGGGGATGAACCGTCAGGTAATCGAGGCCGCACGGGCATTCCTCGACGACAACATTGGTTCGTGAATGAGGGCGCTGTAACGTTGCTCCATGACTGCGGGGGAAACACTAGAGGAAGTTACTCGGAGGCCGCGCATATGCGCGGCCTCCGGTCTTCAATTGCTCGGTGCCCGAGGTGAGCACACCTTCCGTGTAGCCCAAACGAAGTACGGGCCTATGAATCCTCAGCCGCGACCAGAAGAGCGGCCCGGCGCAAACGTCGATGCCTGGCGCAGCTGGCAACGGTGGGATGTGCCAGGGCATCGAACAATCTACGCAGGGACCAGCAAGCGGCTAGCCTTTGCCGAAGTCCTTGGTGCATTCAAACGACGTCTTGAAGACAACCCCGAATCGGGCCTTGACCTTAGCAAGTACTTGGATGACATTCAGGATGCCGATAGCGGCTGGGCAGCGGTGGCTGCCGAGTGGGGCAACCAACTGCCTCCGTACACTCTTCCGGCTTCATGGCGGAACGACCGAATGATGTACAAAATCACAGTCCCCCGCGATGGGTGGTTCGTTGACATCACCACATTCCAAAGCATCACTGCTTTGGAAAAGACACTGGGCCCGCAACTCGTGCTGCTGGGAGTAACCGGCGTCGACCTATCATTGCTGTCAGGCGGCCGTCGAGACGTTACCTGCGAGATCTCCGAATGGGTCCACGCGCTAACCCTTGACGACGGCAGCCGTCCTCATGGCGTCGTCTATCCAAGCCGGCACGGCGGAGAGCGCTGTTGGGCTACATGGCTACGACGCATTGATGACGGCCTTGAGCCGGCAACGGAGCCCAGTAGACCGGATTCCGGATCCCAGATACCTCGAAACGACCCGGACCTCTTATACGTGCTTCAGCGATTCGGGTTGAAGTGCTTCTGAAGTGGGAAACTGATTCAGTATTCGTATGGGCCGAACTCGTCCATCATCATGTTGTTGTAATGTCTGGCCTGCCGGTCGTTCATTTCCTGGATAGTTACCTTGTCAATCCTGAGGTCGAGTTGGGTTAGCGGGAACGTCCACTTTTCTTGAACGACACCCCAGGCATCGACGAGCTCTTGCGTGATGTCCTCCTTCTCTGGCGCTAAGTCTGCAAGAACTTGCCTCGCCCGGGCGCGGCAGTACTCCCAACGTGTCGATCCATCAAACGTTGCGCTCTTCCAGGCTTTAGCTGCTGCCCGTGCCCCAGCTTCAGTCAAAACGCCCGCTGTTTTCATTGCGAGCACCAGACCTGTTAAACGCGCGGGAACGTAGAGCAGGTCCGGGTTGCCTCCAGTCCACTCGAACTGGCCAGGCTGGGATTCTTCGTAGTCCACATATAGTGCGGTTTCCCGCCCGCGGAGGATCTCGTTGCGAAAGATCCAGTCCGCGTCATTGGGGCCATCCAAGTAGTGGCTCGGGCGGAGGACTTTGACGTATTTCAGGATCTCGGCGAAGTCAGCTGGATTTCCTTCATGGATATGGGCGTAGATGCCGCGGGCAAGGTGGCTGTAGAAGTAGTCGCAGCCGTTCCTGAATGCTTTTTGGGGGTGCATGCATCTGGCCAAGTCCAGCAGGATAAGGATCTTGGCGGCTTCTTCTGTGCAAATGACATCAAGTGCGGCGGCAGCCAAGACGTCGCCATTCTGCTCGAGTGCCGCCACGGATCGCGCCAATTGGGCGACGCGGTCTCCTAGTCGGTCCAGCCCCTCCCCGATGATCGGAAATCTTTCCTCGTTGCTGAGTCTTACAAGCTGGTCCAAGCGACGCGGAAGCATCATCGTTGGGTACCCCCGGCCCGCTCGGCGAACTCGTTGGCGGACGAAGAGGGCCACGGGGCTGCCGGCGTCTCGGTCATAGTGCGATTCTCACACAGCACTAACGGCATGCCGGTACGTGCGCGATGGGACGTTCCTCAAACGGAGGTCTGAAGCTAGCACTCAGTAGTTCTCAGCGACGTAGGCGTAGGCCCGGTCAAACAGTTCTCCTGCCGCGGGAAGCCCGTACCGGACGAGGACTTTGCGAATGGCGATGCGAACGGCCTTGTCGCCTTCCTTGGTGTTGTTCCAGCCGTCCCAGCGGACTTCTTTGACGATCGCATCAATGTCGGCAACTACTTTCCCGACAATAACGGGCACGTCCTGGGGCCTGTACTCCTCGAAGATTTGAGTAAGTGCGCCGACGTTCGGATCCGGCAACAGATCCAGTCCTGCTATTCCATTGTCGTCCTCGGCCTTTTCGGCGGCGGCGAGGTCGCGCGCCAGGTCCAGCAGGTCTCGTAGGAAATCTACCGAGTCATGAGCCTTAGCGAGCTGGCGCTCCCTGAGGCGCTCGAGCCTTTCCGAAAGCGACTTGTAGGCCGGGTGGGTGCCGTTGTTTCCTTCGAGGCGCTTGCGCAATCGGGAAGCGATGTTGTCTACGACTGCCGCAGCGGTCGTGACCTCAGTTTCGCCGCTGCCGGCGGCCGGGTCGATGACTCCGGCTTCGATAAGTCGTTTGATGGTGCCTTCGTCTGCGATGACGACGTCCACGCCGGTGTCGCTGACGGTGACGTCGCCGATGTGGCCGTGCACGAGCTCGAGGGTTTTTGCGCCGAGCCGGTGCCAGAGGAGGTCCCGGGTGTCGTCGGCGGGCGCCACGGAGGCGTACACCTTCGATAGCCACTTGTAGTCGTCCCGGTGGGCTTCCAGACGTAGGTCTGGGTAGGCGGCTTCCCAGATGCCTTGGAGCATGCCGTATTGGGCGGCGAAACGCTCCATCGCTTTATCGTCAGGGATCCGGTCGTGCGCGGCCTGCAGCGCTTCGAATCCACTCGTCGTGCGGTCGATGCCGGCAAAACGGTCGAGAACGTTGGCGATCTCGAATTCAAACTGTTCCAGCAGGGAATCCGTTTCGATTTCCTTGCGCGCGTGCTCCGGATTGGCCGGTGACATGGCCCTGGCGAATCCGTCACCTAGTCCGACGTAGTCCACGATGAGCCCGTAGCGCTTCTCCTGGCCGGTGGCCGGGTTTTTCCAGTTTCGGTTTGTCCTGGTAATCGTCTGGTACAGAGTGTGCAGCTTCATCGGCTTGTCCAGGTACATGACTCCCTCGATCGGGGCGTCAAAGCCGGTGCCGAGCTTGGAGGTCACGACCAGGAATTTCAGTTGATCCCCGAGCTGTCGGAAACGGGTGAGGACCGACTCCTCCTTCTCGTCGCTGAGCTTGAACTGCTGCCAATCCGAGTCATCTTTGGACTGGACCGACATGACCACGGCCGCCTCATCCGGGCCAGTGCCGTTCGCGCGGACTTTCAGCTGACGGGTGAGTTCTTCATGGTAGGCAACACACATGCCGCGGTCGTAGGTAACGATCTGGGCCTTCATGCCCAGCGGGTCGATCGTGGAGTAGAAGTGGTCGATGATGTCGGTGCAGACTTTCTGGACCCGTTCGGGGTTGGCGAAGAATGTTCGCGTGTCGGTGGCCCTGGTGGCGACGTATTCCTGCTCTTCTTCGGCCAGTCCCTCCTCGGTGGCCAGCTCGTTGAAAGCTTTGTCCAGCTCCGCCTTGTTGATTTGGAAGTCGACCAGCCGAGGGGACACGTGCATAGGGACGGTGGTGCCGTCGGCGATGGAACGATCCGAGTCGTAGGTGTTCATCGCATGATTCGGGTCATCAGGGTCGCCGAACAGTTCGTAGGTGTTCCGGTCCGAATCGGCGATCGGTGTTCCCGTGAAGCCGAAGAAGCGACCGTTCGGGAAAGCGGCCCGCAGAAACTTGCCCAGTTGGCCTTCCTGGGTTCGGTGCGCCTCGTCGATGAGAACGATGATGTTTTCCCGGGTGTTCAGGACGCCGGCGTTCTTGAACTTGTGGACGGTGGTGAAAATGATGCCCCGGCGGTCTTCGGCCAGGATGCGGCGCAGTTCAGGAGCAGACTCTGGCGCTTCCAGTAAGGGCATCCCGGCACGCAGGAACTGCCGATACATCTGCGTGACGAGCTGGATCCGGTCCGCGATCAGGATGATGGAAGGGTTTTTCAGCTTCGGTTCGTTTACCAGCTTCACCGCTGCAAATAGCATGGCCAGGGTCTTGCCTGAGCCTTGGGTGTGATAGATCAGGCCCTGCCTTTTGGTCCCATGGAGGGCGCGGGCGTGAATCGCCCGCACTGCCTCGACTTGCGGGTACCGGGGCACGATCTTGTACAAGCGCGGCAGGCCGGAGTGCTTGCCTTTGAGCTCATAGGCGGTGAAGTCAGCGATGACTGACAGCACGGTCGCCGGGTTCAGCAGCAGCTCAACACTGCGTTTCACCCTGGGCCAGCCGGCCGGCAGGATGTCCTCCTCGGTGGAGCCCCACACACCCCACGATTCGATGTCCTGCCCGACGGCGCCATAGTGGAAGTCCTTCCCGTCCGTCGCCACCGAAAATGCGTTAGGCACAAAGAACTCCGTCCAGCCAGGTTCGTAGATGGCGTGGATCTCGTGGGCGGCCTTCAGCCAGGTGATCCGGGCGTCCAGCCTGGTCTTCGTCTCAATGACCACCAGCGGGATGCCGTTCACCCACAGGACCAAATCAAATCTGCAGGAATGGCCCGGGGTGCCGAACGTAACTTCATCGGAGACCACCAGGATGTTGTTGCCAGCGTCCGCGAAGTCAATTAGCTGGACCGGCTCGAAACCCTCCCTGCCCTGGAAGCGGTGGGTTTTCTGTCCGCGGAGCCACTCAAGGAAGTGCTGGTTGGTGGGGACCAGCCCGTCCTCCCGGGCCGAGAGCATCAGGCTCCGCAGCGGGGTTAGCAGCTCTGCAGCCCTATCAGGGACTTCAGCGATGGCGGGATTGAGTCTGCCGAGGGAAATCCGGAGATCAGCTTCGAGAAGCACATCCTCGGTGTGCCGGTCTAAATGCGAACCGGGAATGTGCTTCCAACCGGCGGCCACCAGCAGATCCAGGATCGGCCGCTGCACTGTGTTCGACTCGGTGAATCCCGCCATGAAACTACGCCCCCATTAGTTCGTCATACGTCTCTGGAATTCTATGTGCACCGGAGAGTAAGACTGCGAGTAGCTCGGCGCGAAGCGCGGCAAGCTTGTCAGTGTGGCTGTAGAGCGCGTCCCTCGCTTCAATGAGCGATTCCAAAGCAGCGGAAAGCATTGTTTGCTCGTCGATATTAGGAAGCGGGATCTTGATTTGCCGAATTGCCTGCTGCGTTATGTTCCGCATGTGGGACCCGGTAGTGAGGGCCTCGATCTGCCTGCGGCTTTGAGTGCTCGAAAGCGCTGAGTTCAACCATCGCGAGTCCAGCCGATCAGGGTCCGGGACAAGGCGAAGCGTCTTGTCACATAGAAACAGCTGCTCGTAGTCCTCACGAACTTGGCAAACTGCCCCAACCCGCTTGATGACCCCGTTTGCACGAACCATGAGGACGTCGCCCCGGGAAATGGCGGTCCTCTCATCAAGGCGGGTGTCCGGGGAGACCACCTTCACCTCCATCGCATTGAAGGTTCCCGAACCAATAGCGCTCACCTTGAGCACGGCTCGTTCTCCCGGAGCCGGCTCCCGCTCAACGCCGCTCGGGCTCTTCCCTGCCTCGATTGCGAGGAGAACTTCATCCAGTGGTGTCAGTTGCCCAGGAAGGCTTTCGGCAATAGCTTTGAAAGACTCCCTGTTCCTTGCCGAGGCCTCCTGCATCGCATCAATTGCATCGTCCACGGCTCCGATCAGGTCAACGATACGCCGCTGCTCGGCCCAAGGGGGCAGACTAACACCAAGTTCAGCCATGGCCTGATAACTCGTGCGGGGCATCCTCGATCCGGCGCTCATCGATACCGCGTGCTCGAATGCAGCCGCGGACTGAAGAATTAGCGCAAGAAATCCTCGGCTCAGCACTTGCTCATCGATCGGCTTGAAGACGAGTATTTCGTTCGTACAGCAACCAACAAAATCCGCAACGGCTACCTTGCGGAGATAGGGGCGCAGTTTTCCGAAGAGCACGTCACCAGGTTCAAACGGGGTGGTACTGCTGAGCACATCTGCGGCTCTTGCTGTGCCTTGAATCCTCGGATTGCCCGGCCGTAAATGCTCAAGGCCAACGTAAAGATCCGCTTGGCTCAGTCCTCCGACTGCCCTGCGCGTGTCCGCAATGTCACCCAGCCGCAGTGTCTGCCATTCAGAAGACAAAGCCGGCCGCCTTCAGCTTGTTTGTCAGGACCAGTTCCGCTGCCGCGAGCTGTTCACGGCTTTCCTGGAATGCGATGAGGGCTTCCTCCACGTTGGCCTCGACTGCCGTCTCACCCTTGATGTAGCGGCCGATATTGAGATCGAAGCTGTTCTCCTCGAGCTCTTCCATACCGACCATGCGCAGGCTCAGCCGGCCGTCACCGTCGATGACGTTACCCTGCTTGTAGGCTGCGTCAATGACTTTGATGTCATCGTCCGACATGGTGTTCTGGTTCTTGCCAGGCTCAACCCGCTTGGACGCGTCGATGAACAAGACCTTGTCTCGACGCTCGGTCGGCTTGGACTTCCGGAAGATCAGCAGGCATACGGGGATGGACGTCGAGTAGAACAGGTTGTTGGGGAGGCCGATGACGGCTTCGAGCCAGTCCTTTCGGATCAGGCATTCACGGATGGTACCTTCTTTGCCCCCGCGGAAAAGCACTCCGTGGGGCATGACGACGCCGACCCTGCCGGTGTCGTCCTTCATGGAGGCCACCATGTGCTGGATCCAGGCGAAGTCGCCGTTCTTGGCCGGGGGCACACCACAGATGACGCGGCCATAGGGGTCGTTGGACCAACCTTCGGCGCCCCAGTTCTGCAGCGAGAAGGGCGGGTTGGCGATGACTACGTCGAACTTTTGCAGTCCGTCGCCGTCTAGGAGTTTCGGTTCGCGGAATGTGTCACCGCGGACGACTTTGAACTCTTTGAGCCCGTGCAAGTATAGGTTCATCTTCGCAATAGCACTGGTCGTAAGGTTGATTTCCTGGCCGTGCAGGCGGAGTGTCCTTGGGTCTCCCCCGGCGTCCTTTACCGCAGTCACAGTCTCGACGAGCATGCCGCCGGATCCGCAGGCTGGGTCGGCGATGGTGTCGCCGGGCTTCGGATCCAGGATCTTCACCAGCAGGTGCACCACGTGGCGCGGGGTGAAGAACTCGCCGGCCTTCTTCCCGGACGCTTCGGCGAATTCCCGCAACAGGTACTCGTAGGCTGACCCGAGCATGTCGCCGTTGACGCTGTCCGGGTCTAGCCGGACCGAGTGGAAGGAGTTCAGCAGCGCGGCCAAGGCGGACTGTGGGAGGCGTTCCTGATTGGCCCACTGGACATCACCAAAGACGCCGGCCAGAGCATCCGGGTTGGCCTGCTGGATACGCTGGAGCGCGTTGTCCAGCTTCGCACCCGTCTGTTGGGCGGTTTCGATGACATCCGACCAGTGGCAGCCGTCCGGGATCACGAAGGTGTGGTAATCCGCCTCGATCTCGGCGGTCAGTGCGTCACCGAAGTCTTCCAAGGCTTGGGCGTGCTCGTGGTACCAGCTGTCACTGATCCACTTGAAGAACATCACTGGGAACACGTATGCCTTGAAATCGCCCGGGTCGACGGGACCGCGCAAAGCGTTGGCAGCCGCCCAAAGGGTCGACTCAAGCTGTTTTTGCGTCAGGTGTCCTGGCTCAGTGGTCGAGAGCGTCAAGGTAAGTTCCGATCATCAATCTGGTGCCGGCCCACAGTGTGGGACGGGTGGTCAGTGCTTGCCGGAAACCATGGCTTCCTACGGCAGACACCGCGCCATTTTATGCGCAGGGCTCTCCGATCTAGGGCCGACTTACGGGCTTCGGAGCAAAAGACCGGCCGTCCCACTCCAAGACGGAGCTGAGACAGTCCACCGGCTCACCTCATGGGTCGCCCGCCCAGGGCGTCGATGTCAGGACTGCCTGCCGCGGCTGCGTCCATCCTCGCGGGGGGCGGCATCGGTGGGTCCGTCTGGCTTGCGCTTGGGCTTTTGCTCCTCTCGGCGAAGGGCTTCCTGCTGCTCGCGGAGCTTGTTCAGTGCGGCCAGGGAGTCCTTCGCCCGCTGGGTGGCGGTGACGCTAGCGCCGTCCTGCCCGTTGTTCTTGCGATCACGGTCGGAGGTCTGCTGTGCCTGGGGCTGCGGGGCGTGGGTTTGCTCGGCGCGGGCGACGGCTTGCTGTGCGGCCATGGTCAGGTCCTCTCCACGTGCGGGGGCTGCGTGCTGGCCGCGGGCCAGGCTGACGGTGCGCTCGTGCAGCTGCTTGCCGGTGTCCTGGTCGCGGAACTTGGCCGGGATCGGGGTCTGCTCGGTTGCCGGGACCTTGTAGCGTTCCCGGAACATCTCGATCTCGGCGGCGGTGTCGCGCCAGCGCTGGGCCCGTTCGGGGTCGGCCGGCACGGGACCGAGGCCCTTCGCCCAGGCAGGGGGCTGGGCGGCGAGCAGGTGGCCGGCTTCCTCGAAGCGTTCGGCCATGACGGCGCGGCGTTCGGCAAGCTCTGCCCGCCAGTTCGCGGGTGTGAACTCGTCCGTGGATGCCCGGTGCGGCGCCACCCACTCGGGAAGCTTGTCCGCGGGGGTTTGGGCGGCCTTGACTGGGTCGGGGACCAGCTGGCGGCGGCGCAGCTCGTCGCGTATGGCCGCGGCGATCTCGTGCGACTGCCGGTGGCGGTCGACGTGGCCGGCCCCGGCGGCCTTGCGGTTCGTCTGGCCGCGCTCGGCCAGTTCCGTGACGTCCTGGGCCGGGTCGATAGTTTTGCGGTGCTTCAGCTCGGCCTGGAGGGTGCGGGTCTCCCAGGCGAGCTTGCGGGCGTCCTTGGCCGGCGCCTCGACGCCCAGGCCTTCACGCTGCACGGCAGTGAGCAAGGTGGCATCGGCGCGGGCCAGCGTGCGGTTGGCCCGGATGCGTGCCTCAATGGCGGCCTCGGTCAGGTGCCCGAACGGGCGGTTCGTCCAGTGCTCGGCAGGCCACGGCCCGTTCTTGGCAGTGATGGCTTCCGTCCGGTGTGCCAAGGCTTTGGCCTCGCGGTCTTCGGCCACCTTCAGCGCCTTGTACAGGCTCTCCTCGGACTGTGCCGCGAGGGAGGCGTGCTTCGGGGTGGCGTGCTCGGGGGCCTTGGCGATGAGCCCTTCGATGCGCCAGGCCAGCACGGCGGCGGTGTCCTCGGCCCCGCCGAACGGACGCATGTTCACGGCCTCCACCAGCAGGGCCCGGGCGTCGAAGCCCTGGGCTTCGGCGTGGGCCAGGTGCGCGGCCACGGCTCCCCAGGCGTCGGCCGCGGTGAAGACCGTGGCCGTGTTCCCGAGGGCCTGGTGCGCCATGCCTTTGAAGCGCAGTTCGTCGGCCTGCTCGGTGACGTGGCCGTACTCGGCGGCGAGCTGCACGGTGGAGTCGATGCGCTCATGTTCGGCGGCCATGACCTGGTGGACACTCTTCTCGACGCCCTCGTTCCCGGCGATCCGGGAGAGGACGTCGTCCATGGTTTCGCCGGCCTCGAGCTGCACGTACAGCTCGTTGCTGACCTCGCCGCGGGTCATGGCCACGTACACCAGGTTGCGGGCGGTGGAACCGGAGACGATGGGGATGCCCGCCGTGACGGTCATGCCCTGGGCGCGGTGCACCGTGTAGCTGTAGCCCAGATGCACGTTCTTCTCGATGTAGGTCCCGGGCAGGGTGGTGCGCTTGCCGTCGCCCTGGTGGCGGACGGTCATGGACCCGTCCGTGTTGACCTTCTCGACCGTCCACAGGTCGCCGTTGTGGACGCGGCGGCGGCCGGACTTCGTCTCGATCCAATCGTTATCCCGGGTGACGACGGTGTCACCGGACCAGGCCTTAGACCCGTCGCGCAGGGTCCGGGAGCGGGTGCTCGTGTCGATCTCACCGAAGATCTCCAGCGCCGCCTGGGCGCGTTCGGAGAGACGCTGGGCCTGCTCGTTGGTGGCGGCCATGATGACGGCCGCGGTGCCCTTCTGGTGGGCTTCCTGCCACTTCCGGAAGGCCAGGGCTTCGACCATGGCCGCGTCGCCGGCCTTCACCCGGCCCTGGTCCTTGTACCAGGTGAACGGGTCAGCCTCGCCCTCGACTCGGCGGCGCAGACCGAGGGATGCTTCGGCTTCGTCGGGGTTCTTGAAGCGGTGGATCTCGTCCAGCTCGACGGCTCCGAGTTCGGCGGCGAGCATGCCGAACGCACCACCTGCCGAGACCGCGCCGATCTGTGCGTCATCACCGACCAGGGCGATGCGGGCCCCTGCGGTTTCGACGCGTTCAACGACGTCGGCCAGCAGCTTCGTACCGCACATGCCGGCCTCGTCCAGGATGACCAGATCTCCCGGGCCGATCTTCCCGGCACCGAGGGCGAAGCTGTCGGCGGTCATGCCCTTGATGCCGAGTTTGTCACCCAGCAGGGTCGCGGCCACGGCCTGCGGTGCAAGCGCCAGGACGTTGCCGCCGCACCGTGTGATGACGTCCCGGACGACTTCCATGGTCGTGGACTTGCCCGTTCCGGCAGGTCCGAGGCCGACGCTGATGAGCTTGTCCGAGGTGGCCAACTCGAACGCCATTCCCATCTGGGCCGGGCTGAGCTGGAACACTTCCCCGGCTGCGACGAGGGTGTTCCGCTCGTCGATGACGGTGTGGAAAACATCGGCGGTGGCGACGGGGATGACCTCGCGGTTTCCGGCGCGAAGGAGGTAGTTTTCGGCGCGGATCATGCCCTCCGAGGCGTACAGCACGGAGCCCTTGTGCTCGAAGACGCTGGAGCCGTCGGCCCGGGTCAGGGGCTCGAATGTGGCGTGGACCCGTTCCGGAGTGACGCGCTGCGCCTCGTGCTCCACGACGTGGGCGATGATCTCCCGCACGGTGGCGTCAGCGACGTGGCCGTGCCCGACGCTGTACTCCTTGGCCCACCGCTGAGCTTCGGCCTCAAGGTGGTTCAGTGCCCAGACGGCACGGGTCGCTTCGACCTTTCCGACGAGTTCCCGGGCGATCGTTCCGACGTCGATCCGGGCTGCCTGGCGGACCTCTCCGGAGCCGATGACACGTTCTCCCAGCCGGTTGAGTGCGCGTTCCCCGATGACTTCCTGTGCGCGGGATCGCCACTCGGTGACGAGTTCTTCCAGGCTCTTCCCGGATTTCTTGACGGCCCGCGTTTCAAGGGTTGCCTGCTGGGCGAGCTTGAGCATCGCCTCCGTTCCGGGGGCGTGGCCGAACTTGGCCGTGTACTCCTGTGCGAGGCGGTCCAGCTCCTCGCGGATGGACGCGCGGCGGGTGGAGAACAGTTCGTTCAGCTGTGCCGGGATGCCCTTGACTTCCATCACTGGTTGCTTCCCGGCGCCCGTGTCGCGGGCCTCGAAAGCAACGCCGCGGGCTGTCAGGTGCGCCTGGATCCGTGCGTTGTAGTGTTCTGACGCGGACACGCCGAGCTTGTGGAGCAGGCGGGAGTCGATGGACTTCCACGTGCCGTCGACGGTCTGGACCTTGTTGGAGATCACCAGGTGATCGTGGATGTTCGGGTCGCCCTCGCGGGAGTCGTAGTGGCGGAAGACCTGGGCGACGATGCCGCCCTTGATGTCTTCCTGGGCCACGCCGTTGGTGCCGGTCCGAGTGAGGATTGCGTGCGCTTCCAACCACTTCACGGTGTCCTTGACGGCCTCGTGCTGGGCGCGCTCGACCATCATCCGGGCCTCGTCACCGCCAACGGCCCAGAGGACGCTGATGGACTTCACGGGGGTCATGGTCATGTCGAACCCGGCGACTGCGGATTGCTGCGGGCGCAGTTGCCCGGTGACAAACTTGGCCAGTTCCTCGTTGTCGTCCGGGCCCCGGCCGTGTAGCTCACGGAAGAGTTTCGCGCCTTCCTTTCCGCGGATCTTGTGCTTCTCCGAAGCCCCCGGGTCGCGATGGTTGAGGCGTTTGAAGTCCGCCTGGGCCGTGGTGATGCGGGCTGCCAGTTCGCCCGATTTCTCCTCGTAGGCGTAGTACTTTCGTCCCAGTCTGGTCTCTGCTTCGGCCTGCTTCGAGGTCTTGCCATCGGCCAGTGCCTCGGCCCTGATTCGCTCCGCGTCGGGGTGGATACCCAAGCCCATCAAGTTGGCCATCTGCTCCTTGGCGACGTTGCCCGAGACCCCGAGGACGTCGCAGCCGGCCCCGATCCATTGCCCCGGGGGAGGCCGCGGGCGTGGTAATAGTCGCCCAGTTCGTGACCGTCCGCGCGCAGCTCATCGCCACTGACTATTTCCGAGGTGTAGTACTCGTAGCCAGTGCCCGCTGAGATCACTTTCAGGGACATCACAACCCCAAGCATAGCGCGGGAGCGACCTCACTCATTCAGAATGCCAGAGGTGTGAACCAGATTGAGGGTTGGATCCGGTCTGGAGGCATTGGAGGAGCTTGCGGGGGAAATGGTGAGAGACGCTTTGGATTCGGCACACAAGATGGGTCCATCAGTATCGATGCGGTTGTGCACATGAGAGGCAGAGACTCGATTGTGTTCAACCGTCCGCCGGGCTGTCCCCGGGTGGGCAAAGAGCGGGACCGCCCTCAATCTCGCGTGTCCACGTGGGGTCAGGCCGGCGGCAAGTGCCGCAGGCACAAGGACAGTCCGAGTGCCAGCGAGGTCCGCTCTCCGGCCGTGTTCCCTGGTGTCGCCAGGGACGCGCAGGGGGTCTCGCCCGGTATGGTGTGAGGGAAAGAATCGGTGCGGCCTCGCTCGTGTGGCCGCTAGGTTTCCCGGAGGGGGATTCGGACATGGCGAAGGCTCACAATTCGAAACTGGTAGAGGCGCGCCGGAAGGCGCGCGAGCTGGCAACAGCGCAACAGGAACGCCACGAAAAGCTGCTCACACTGGCGGAGGAATTCTTCGTCGCATCCGATGAAGCCGACGGCGTCGTAGCTGAAGCGAAAGAAGCGGCCGCCCGCCTCATCAAGGACGCTGAAGAACAGTCGGAGACGAAACGCGCCGAAGCGCAGAAGATCATCGCGACCATGGTCGAAACTGGCGCGTCCGTTGCGGACGTCGCTTCCCGCCTCGACGTGACAGCGGCCGCGGTCCGGGCAGCCGTCAAGGCGACAACTCCCGTCAAAGAAAAACGAGACGACGCCGAGCCCGTCGCCTCACCCGATGAAACACACGAACAACACAGCGACGCAGCCTGACCTTCCGCTCAGAAGTGAGCGGAGAACATGCGAAGCATGCAGCGAAGATAAGGACATCGACCGGTTCTGGGACAAGGTCATCAAGGGCCCGCGCCCTCGTGACTGCTGGATCTGGACTGGAGCTATCGGTGACGACGGCTACGGGACACGCGAACATGTACAGCCTTCGCCGCTCCGGTGGCCGGCGGCGGGACCAGGCAGTGCACTCCCGCGAACTCCGGGACCATCTCCTGGCGCACGGATGGGACGATGCGTTCCGGCTCCTGTTGGCGGGGTACTCCCCCGAACAGGAACCGCTCTTCTGACACCATCTGACGAAGCGCGCGACTCCCCATGGAGCAGGCCTTGATGCCGACGGCTCAACCGGCGCCGGGGCCACTGTGGGACCGTCACTAGGGGTCCGGGGGCGGTGGTAGAACTAAATGACGTGCCTCCGAACGAAAGGAACGTGCATGAGCGAGACCCACGCGGGCTACGAGTTGCTTCGCGCTCTCGATACTTCCCAACTCGAACTTCTGGATACCATCTGGACCCACATGGTCCATGCGACGAAGTCGGATTGGGCGAAGGACCGCCCCGAGGACATCTGGCCCGAATGGCGCACCGTTAGTCACTCCTTCTGGGTGAGCCACCAGAGCCTTGATGCGTTCGACGTCCTGGCTTCCCTTCCCAAGATCCAGCGTCCAAACAACGCCGTCGGACAAGGCTGCGGACTGGTGTGGCGATCTGAATGGCCCAACGACCGACCTCTGCCGACCGAACGCGTCGGGCTTAGCATCGCAGGCCTGCACCAGCTCGCGGTGAATGGCATACGAAGCCCCAACCTTCCCAACTCACTGGTGGGCGCCATCGGCAGCATGGCAAGACGGAGCATCGCGCAGGCGAACCAAGGTGAGTACTCAACCACTGTCCCCCTGGAGGCACTGGTGGAATACCTTGTCCCTCCGCTTCAGGATCGTCCTTATCCCATGCCTGTAACCGCGCTCGCTCAGCTCCTGCAGAAGGAGTACGCGCCGTTGAGCATAGTCGACAGCAAGGGGACCTGGTACGCGACTCTGGACGTTGAATACCTTCGCGGTTACCGGGAGCTTTCCAACGCGGAACAGTACATCAACCACATAAGCCAGCTGGCACGGCAAGATGACAAGAAACTAGACCGGGAGCCTCAATTGCAGCCCTCAGGAACCGAAATATTCATCGTCCACGGACACGACGACGCGTTGAAGAACGAAGTGGCCCGCTTCCTTGAGAGCCGCGTCCAGAACAAAGTGACGATTCTGCACGAGCAGAAAAACAAAGGGCGGACGACCACTGAGAAATTCGAAGACCACGCTGCTCAGGCCGCATTCGCCGTCGTCCTATTGACTCCTGACGACAGGGGCGGACCCGCTGAGGGTGCCACGAACCCGCGGGCCCGCCAGAATGTTGTGTTCGAGCTGGGATATTTCTTCGGAAAACTCGGCAGGAACAGGGTGGCCGCAATAATGAAGGGGAACATCGAACAACCCTCCGACGTCTCCGGGGTCCTCTACATCAACCATGGGAACAACTGGAAGATAGAGCTGCTTGATGAGCTAGACGGCCTCGATGGGATCATCTTGAAGGGGTAACCTTTGCCTGCACTCTGGCGCCGTTCTGTGATCGCTTGGCGTCGCCTGCGGGGAGGATGCGACGCGGCTAGCCAGTAAGTACTCGCGACCGTCTATAAAACGTTGCTCTGGACATTCCGAGATCGCGGGCAACCTGCGCCGCTGGTTCGCCGCCTTCGACCAGGCGGACAGCGCTTCGAATCTGACTGTCGGTGACCCGGCGGGGTCGGCCGCCAAGGTCCTTCCCGGCGTCTCTGCGTTTGCTGATGGAGTCGGTCACGCGTTCGCTTTTAATCTCGTGTTCCATTTGCGCGAGAGCGGCCATGATCGTGAACAGCATCGACCCCATGGGTGTTGCGGTGTCGACGTCGCCACCGCCGAGGTTCAGGACGCGCAGGCCCGCGCCTCGGCCGCGTAATTCGTCGGCGAAGGCGAGCATGTTCTGGGTGGATCGTCCGAGCCTGTCCAGCGTCGTGATGACGAGGGTGTCGCCATCGATTAGCGCGTCGAGTGCCCGATCGAGCTGGGGGCGTGAAGCTCGCGCCCCGGACACACCGTGGTCCACGTAGAGGTCATCGCGTCGGACGCCGGCGGCCAGAAGATCTGCCTGCTGCCGGTCCGTGGACTGCTGCCGCGTCGAAACGCGCGCATAGCCGATCAGTTTTGTCATGGACTGCTCCGATGTGTCTCGTAACTAACGGCGGATACAGCGATTCAACCATAAGGTTGTGAGACATAGTTACGAGAATCGCCCGCCGAGGACGAGCTCGTACGATTCCACGAAATTCAAGTCACTCCTGTCGTCGCGGCCGGCCAGTCGGCGAGACGTCTCATATCTCAAGAGTTACGAGACGATCAGGACTGTGCGCTTAGGGCACCTTCACCGTGCATTTCATCGTGCGGGGTAAACGTTCGTATCGAGGCCACGCGCGCCCGGCGCGCCGTGGGTGACCAGCGGGGCTGGCGGTCCGGGCGTCAGCTGAGCTGCGCGAGCAGACGACGCTCGACACGTCCCGTGACCCCCAAGAAGGTAGACTCGTCGCCGTAGGCGCGGGTAATGATGAGTCCGCCCTGGATCATGGCAACGGCGTCCAATGCGTTCTCGTGAGCATCCCCGGGAGTTAGCCCGCCGCGCTGCAGCAGCGCGGCCAACGCGTCGACCCAGTCCACGAAGTAGGCCTTGACCTCACCGGCGAACGTCTCCTTCTCCTCGCCGAGTGTCATGGCGGCGAATAGGCAGACATTCTCGCGGGAGACGAAGTAGTCAGCGACCGCCTTCGTCATAGCCGAGACCGCCTCAGCGGCGTCAGTTGCGGAACGAAGCGGCGCGAAAACCTCATCCTCGAACCAGTCGCTCACCTGATCCAGCACAGCCCTGGCCATGTCTGTCTTCCCGTCCGGGAAGAAGTGGTACAAGCTGCCGCGACCGATGCCGGCCTCCTGCTGGATGACGGACAGGGAGCTGCTCTCAAACCCTCGCCGGCGGAAGACACCGGCGAGGGCGCGAACGGCGTCCGAGCGTTCGAGGAGGGTGCGTGTCATTACAGTCCGAGTTCGCTCAGGCCGGGGTGATCCGCGGGGCGGGGCCCGGAGGCGTCCCAGAAGAACTTGCGGTCGGACTCGTTGATGGCGAGGTCGTTGATGCTCGCGTGGCGATGTGTCATGAGTCCATCCTTGTCGAAGTGCCAGTTCTCGTTGCCGTAGGCGCGGAACCACTGGCCCGCGGCGTCATGGTACTCGTACGCGAAGCGGACGGCAATGACGTCGTCGGTGTAGGCCCACAATTCCTTGATGAGCCGGTAGTCGAGCTCGCGCTCCCACTTGTCGGCGAGGAACTCGACGATGGCGGCGCGACCCTGCACAAACGTCGAGCGATTGCGCCACCAACTGTTCTCGCTGTACGCGAGGGAAATGCGCTCGGGATCACGAGTGTTCCAGCCATCCTCGGCTGCACGGACCTTCTGGATGGCGGTCTCTTCGGTATACGGAGGGAGGGGGGACGAGACATGATGGGCTCCTTCGAGATATGAAGTTGTACCAGTCGGTACAAGCTGTACTAAATAGTACAACTCGTGAGCAGCCGACGTCAACCATAGAAAACGTTGGTTGTAGGTAAGGCGCCTAGTCTCTACGGCGCGCCTCCTGCTCACTACCTCGCGACCCATGCCGGTTACGGCAGATACTGGACCTAACCGGCAAAGCCAAACATCAAGTGACCTAACTCATTCCAAAGCGCAAACTAGTCAGTCCGGCACGATACCGAGGTCAGGGCTGCAAAGTCGGCAGCGTCCGTAAGTGTTCAGCAGTCGGGCCGCAGAACGCCGGCGGCCAACGGACATGGTGGGGCGCAAAGGGATCCCTTTTACGGGATTAAGGGACCGATCTCAGGACGCCAAATTGCCTATCAGCGCATGCGCTCGGCGAGCTGGTCGAAGAACTCGGCGACCATTTTGTCTGCACCGTCCTTCATCAACTCGGCCCCGCCAAACCGGTAGACCTCGTAGCCGGCGAGCCTGAGTCGTCGGTCCTCGGAGACCAACTCGCTGTAGAGGGCTGGGCTCGCCGTATCGCCGTTCGCGTAGTGCTGCTTCCCGTCGACCTCGAGGACCACGCGATGTCTGCTGGAGAACAGGATGAGGAAGTCCATCCGCTGCCGTGCCAACGGGCTGCCGCTCTGGCCAGCAGATCGACGAGCCGACTGGGTCGCGGGGTCGAAGTGCAGGTAGACCTGTGGGATCAGAGCCGGGATGTCGAACTGGCCGTCCTTGTAGCGTGCCGCGTACGCGTCGAAGACGCGGAGCTCAACCTTGTTGTTTCCCAGGGAAGCCCGGAGGCGATTGTGCAGATTCACTCCGACGTCCCGTGCTGGGATCGTCTCCTCGAAGCCCTCATGCTCTCTCCACCACTCGATCAGATTGCTGAATGTCAGGCCATCAGCAGGGATTGGCTGGTCGTAGACGAGGCAGTACTCGCCATTGCTGACGATCTCGATGTCATTGTTGACGGCGTCGCGCAGCACAAGGTCAGGCTTGGGTCCGTTCGCAGCGAAGATCAGGTTCTTCGCCGGCGTGCCGACGCCTCCGCCACGGTCGTACTCTGCGAGTAGAGCAGTCAGATCGGCGAGGAGTCCACCGCTTACCTCGAGCTCAGCGACGATGCGTCGCGCAAGGGCCACGAGGCGGGGAAGATCCCACCCCGCGGTGTACATCTTGATGACATCACGTTTCGAGTAGTCGGCGTGGGTTGGCTGCTGCTCGGTCTCCGGCCATGGCAGCCGAAGCTCCTCGGCGAATACCGTCTCGAGGTCGCTCCGCGTGTAGGTATGGATGAGCGCCTCCTCAATGGCGCTCCGAAAGGTGCGCGACGACACCTTGGTTGGTGCCTTTGGGGAGTCGGCGAGAATTGCCTCGAAGAAGTTGAAATCGCTCACGGCACCATTGTCCCTGTCGCCGACGACAGTCTGACCCCCGACGAAGACTGAGCCAACATCGGCTATTACCCTTGGCTGGACTTCCCGTAGTGGTCCGCGGTCCAGTGGCCGTCGAAGAAGCCCCGGTCGTTGCGCCGGTGCATGCGCGTGTCGATCAGGGGCGAGGCGAGGATTGACTCGCGCAGCGGCGTTAGCGCGTCTACGACGATCGTGCCGAGGTGGGCGAGGATCTCGATCTGCCCGGTCGACCGCCCCAGGTGCAAGGGAGCCATCTGGCTCAGGACGCGCTGGGCGTCTTGCTCGGGCACGCCGAAATGGACGCCTCCTTCGACGTTGGCGTAGTACTTCACCACCTCGCTGACGGTCAGCGGTCGTCCTCGGACCATGCCCACCCTCGCGCCAATGAAGTGCTTCAGCTTGGGCAGCGCCTGGTCCTCGGGCCCGCCGACCAGTTCGGGACCGCCGAGCCGGAGGAGGTACGGCAGATCTTCTCCGTGTTGACCATCCTGCGGAGCGCTCCACTGCTTGATGCGGAACTCCGTCGGCACCTCCGGGCGAGCGGCCCGAACAGTGTTGAGGAGGGGACGGCCGTCGATGAGGAGCTTGCGAAGGAGCGGCGCGATCCCGAGCAGCTCGTAGCGGCCCCGCGCGCCCGGATCCTGGCTTCGTCGTCGCACATCAGCGACCGTCTCGACGAAGAGCCATTCGGCGAGCATCGTCTCAGGGCCTATCTCCGGTGCCATCGGATCTAGTCCACTGACGTCGAGAGCGTCTCGAAGAAGTAATCGACTTCCTTCTGCGCGCTCTCCCCCTGGAGCGGTGCAAAGGTGCGGGTGCTCGACCAGTTCACCGTCAGTCGATCCAAGACACGTGGGCGAAGCTCGGCGAGGGTAGGCATCGGGCTATTGATGGCTTTTGAGAAACCAGCGCCGAGCAGCACGAAAGGTCTCCCGTCAGCGTCTTGAGTAGTGGATGGCGACATTCTTCTCCAAAGTTGTCCGACACGGTCTCGATTCCCGGAATAGGACTTCTGCACTAGTTGGTGTGGCGGGATAGTTCGTCTTTAGCGCGCCGGCCGGTGCGGGCGCTTCCCGGCGGCAGGGGTTCCCAGGGTTTGCCGTTGTTGTGGCGGCGCTGGAGCCGGCGGACTTCCTTGAGCGTAGCGGCCTCGATCAGTTCCGAGATGGATGCGTATCCCTCGAGGTGGCCGGCGGCCGCGAAGGCCGCCCGGACCTGGCCGGCGTCCGCGGTCGCGAAGTACGGGGAAAAGCTCTCGGGTTTGGCCTTGCTCACTCCCCCGCGCCTTTTGTCTCCGGGGAGACGCGCTGCAGCAGAGCGTTGTGGACTTGTTCCAGGGTTGTGGCCCGGACCTCGGCCGTTGCCAGTCTGCGTGCTGCGTCCGCGGCTTCCTTGGCGGCAGCCCGCTCGGCCTCCCGGGAATCCTCCAGCTGCTTGCCGATCACGGCGAGCTGGCGCTCCAATGCGCCCCGTTGGGCCTCCAGCCGGGTGATCTCCTCGGCGTGGGCGGCCGCGGCGGCATCTTTGTCGGCGGCTGCCTGGTCCAGGTCGGCGACGAGCTCGGCGATCTCCTGGTCTTTGTCTTTGCGTTCCTGTGCCCAGGCCGCTTCCACGGCGGCGTGGCGTTCAGCGGCCAGGGCGGATGCTTCGGCCCAGCAGGCTCCCGCGAGGCGGGCCGCCTGTTCCAGCAGGTTTGCGGGGGTGGCAGCGACCTGTCCGCCGGCGGCCTGCTTTTCCTCGGTCCACTCCTTCAAGTACCGGGTAGCGTCGGCGTTGCTCACACCGGCGGCTGCGCGGACCGTCGACACGGTGGGACGGCGGTCCGCACTGATCTGCTCTGCCGCGGCATAGACGCGGTCCTTCACGCTCGACGTCATCAAAGCACCTCTTCGATTCTTGATAGTAGTAGGAGTAGTAACGATACTACTCCTACTACTACGGATTTTGAAGTTTAGAACGGCGGTTCGGCGTCGGGTGCACTGCCCCAGAACCCGTCGCCGCCGTCGCCCTGCGGGACGGTCTGGGTCGCGCCCTGGTTGCCGGATCCACCGGCCCCCTGCCCGGCCGGATTGCCGCTGCGCTGGGTGCGGGTGACTTTCGCCTTTGAGTACCTGAGCGATGCTCCGACCTCTTCTACCTCGAGCTCCACGACGGTGCGCTTCTCGCCTTCCTTGGTCTCGTACGAACGGCTCTTCAGCCGGCCTGAGACGATGACGCGCATGCCCTTGGTGAGAGATTCGGCGACGTTCTCGGCCGCTTCACGCCAGACCGAGGCTCGCAGGAACAGGGTCTCCCCGTCCTTCCATTCATTGGACTGCCGGTCGAAGGTGCGCGGCGTTGACGCGACGGTGAAGTTCGCGACGGCGGATCCACTGGGAGAGTATTTCAGTTCCGGGTCCGCTGTTAGATTTCCGATCACTGTGATGGTTGTTTCGCCGGCCATGATGTAGACCTTCCTTAGGGTGTGGGTGTGGGTGAGTGTGGTGGCGTCGGTTTCAGGGGCGTCTTGGACGGTGTCGTACCAGGGGGCAGCGGGGTCCGGCTCCACCAGGTAGGCGTCGATGTAGGGGACGTTGATGGTGCTGGAAGGGTTGGCTTCGAGTCCGAACCAGTCCTCGTCCGGGTCGTACCGGCGGGGCGTGAGGGCGAAACGGTCCTGCGGGGTGTTCATCAGGCCGCCTTGTGGTGCATGGCCGCCTGGACGAGCTTGTCGCGGCGCAGGCCGGCCCAATGGTCTTCGTCATCGGCGTTGTTCACGACGACGGGCGCCTGGGAGTACCCGAGCTCCTGGGTGATGTACTCCAGCGCCGCCGGCACTTCGGTGATGTCCACCGCCTGGTAGGAGATGCCCTTGGACTCAAAGTAGGCCTTGGTCTTGTCGCAGTTCGGGCAGGCCGGCTTGGTGTAGATGGTGTACTCGGCTGGGGTTGAAATCATTTTCAGTCCTGCGTTTCGTATCGGTTCTGGTTGCGTTCGTCTGGGTGACTTTCTACCTCAATTTTATCAATTTTCATATGAAAAACAAGGGGTTTTTCCCTTATTTTACGCGGATTTTGCTCAACATTTTGTGAGGCTTTTCGGGGTTGGTGGCCGCTGTTTCGGGACCCGTGAACAGGTGTCCTGGACTCTGGGGTGAACGCGCGAAGTAGCCCGCTGGGAATCCCCCTGCGCTTGAAGATCCGTGCCGTAATTCCGGACGAGCCTCCCGCGTGTGTCGGCCCCTGCCGTCTGGGCGTGTGTTGTCCCGGCTGAGGGCACTCATGCATCCGTTCGTGGTGCGTCCGGAGATCGAGTCTTGGTCCATGGGGTAGTCCCGGTTCTCCGCTGCCCTTGCGCTGGCGGGAGGGCTAGGCTGTGGCCGTGAGGCCGCGGAGATGTTTGCGGCCCGACGAGCGGCGGTGTTGCCGCCGGCGCGAGAGGCGCTCTGGTTTAGGTGTTTGAGGGTTTGCCGGCCGGGTTGGTTCCGCCGGTCTCCTTGGCTCTAGCGAAGGCCGTGGAGACAGTTCCGGCTGCCGGTGCTTTACCGGGCGGGTGTCTGTATGAAATGAAGTGGGACGGGTTCAGGGCAGTTTGCCTGGTGGGCACGGACGGGGTGTCCTTGATGTCCAGGCAAAACAAAGATTTGGGAAGGTACTTCCCGGATCTCGTGGCGGCGGCCGCTGAGCAGATCCCGCCGGGGTGTGTTGTCGACGGTGAGGCGGTCATCTGGTCCGGGGGCAGGCTGGATTTCGATGCGCTGCAGCGGCGCCTGGTCACGTCCAGGGCGGCACTGCCCGGGCTGGTGCGGGAGCTCCCGGCCTCGTTCGTGGCGTTCGATGTGCTTGCTGTTGCGGGGCATGACACTCGGATGGCTCCGTTGTCGGAGCGCCGTGCGCTGCTTGAGGAGCTGGCGCGGGACTGGGTCGCTCCGTTGAACCTCTCCCCGGTGACCAGGGACCGGGACGTGGCGGTGTCCTGGTTCGAGGACATGACGGCCGCCGGGTTGGAGGGCCTGGTCTGCAAGGGTGCTTCCCAGGTGTACGTGGGCGGCAAGAGGCAGTGGATTAAGGTGAAGAGCCGCCGGTCCGTGGACGTCGTGTGCGCTGCGGTCATCGGCCCGCGCACCCAACCGACCGCTGCGGTGGTTGGTCTTCCGGTTGGTGGGCGGTTGCGGATTGTCGGCCGCTCCACTCCCCTCGCGGCGCATGCCGGCAGATCCTTTGCGATGCATTTGCGGGCCCCTCGCGGGAATCATCCATGGCCGGAAGAGATCACCGAGACGATGTTGGACAGATTCAGCAAGGAACGGGGTACGGTGCGTCTGACACTGGTGGAACCGCTTGTCGTGGAAGTCTCGGCCGACGTGGCATGGTCCGGCAGCTCGTTCCGCCATCCAGTGCGCCTCCTGCGGGCGCGCCCGGAGCTAGACCCCACCGATGTCCGGTTTCCGGACCATCTAGCCCCCTACGGGGACCCTCCCTAGGCCTGCTCTGTACCTGAGTTCTCAAGATCTGGGTGGACCGCAACGCCTCGCCCGGGTTCCGGGGGCGCGCCGGGTCTTTTCTGTGGACGGCCGGGCGCAGGTTGTCCACAGTCCGTGGCTGGTTGGCCCGGGCGGTTGTGGGTATCGGGTGCACAACGCATCCGGGCCGCGCCGGCGGCCCGGATGCGTTGTCGTTCCTGGCTTCTAGGATGGATCCCCCCACTGGGTGAGGGGAAGGGGATGCATGGAGGATGGACGGCGGCCGCGGGCCAATGCCTGGCAGATTGCAGGCGTCTGGATCGCGGCTGCGGCGTTGCTGTTGACGGCGGCAAGGATGGGTCTGGATCTGTGGCAGATGGCAGGGCATTGACCAAGGGTGCTGGCTTGGTTAAGCAGCTAGGGGCCGGCATGTGCCGGCCCCTAGGGGTTTCCCTCTGCAAAAGGAATCTATGGGTTCAGCCTAGCTGAACTGGTTGTTCCGTCTCTGACGACAGTGCGGGTCCGGTTCGGTAGTGCCACCGGCCGGCTTCCTGAGGGCCCTTTCGCGTGGGTGCTGATCGGGTCTGGAGCCCAGTATGAATGCTGTCTCTGACATTGAGGTAGCGCGCGGCACCCGAGGGCCGCGCTTGTTGGTGGCGTTGAACGGCGGGTCGCCGCTGGTGACCAGCAGCGTTTGGTTCGCCCTGGTGCGGCGGCCCGCCCGACATTTCACGGTTCCCGGGCTGCGGGTGGTAAGTGGCCGGGGGCTGTGCCGGGCGGTGGGGGTTCCGCCCGGCACGCCGGTGCTATTCCGCTGTTTCCTTGCTGGTTTCGGCGGGAGTGTGCTTGTCGAGGATGATCTGTTCGACCTCGGCAGGGGTGTATCCCCATGCCACGAGCTGGCCGAGGTAGTCGGCATGCCGCTCGCTGGCCGAGCGCCACGAGTCCTTGACGATCGTCTTCTCGTACCCGGCGCAGACGAGCGCGATCAGGGATATCTCGGGCCGTGCCTTGCTCGCGGCGACGTGGTCCCGGAGCGGGTTCCACGCCCAGCGGTCGCTGTCCTCGAACTTGGCTCCGATCATTTCGGCAGCCATCTTCCCGTCGTAGCCGCTGGCGGTTTCGGGGTGGTGGGTGATCGCGTGGACTGTGAAGTACTGCCATCCCTTCGGCGCGATCTTGCGGGCCAGCAGGGTCTTGACCCAGTCGCGGCGCACGGTCGTTGCCGATTTCATGGCTTTGTTGTTGGCAATCAGGGTTTTCCGCTCGGCCTTCTGCTCATCGCTCATCGGGCCTTTCTGGGCCTGGGTGCCGCTGTCGTAGCGTTCGTACTTCGGGGTGAAGCCGAGTTCTTTCCACCCGGTGATGACGGGCTTAGCGTTGTGCTGGCCCCGGTAGTCGGTGCTGATGACGTAGGCGTTGGCGTCCTCCTCGGTGGCCGGTTCTCCATCTGCCCGGTTTGCCGCTGAGACGTACAGGCTCTCTTCGTCGGCGTAGTTCCCGGCGTCCTCCACGATGGTCTTCCCTTGGGTTTCCAGTTCCGCGATCAGCGCCGCGAGGGCGGCGGCCCGGGAGCGCTTCACCACGTTGTATTCAACGACTGCGGCAACAGGCGCTGCCATCACCTCGGCCCATTCCCTCACATCCGCCACGCAAACATCATCACCCGCCCGACAGGACCAACATGGACAGATCCTGAAGTCCGGTTAAAACGCCGACACACGGGAAACAAACGCGACTGAAGTACTAGCCGGTAACAAGCGCGTTACCCCCTTTGGGGTACCCTGCCGGGACGGCCAAATTCGCTTGTTAGGTTGCAGCCGGGGGGGCGATAGCACCCTCGTGGTCTCAGTTGCCGGAAACACTGCGTGTCCGCAACGTTCGCAAGGGGAAATAACTTGAATACGAAGAAGAAACTTTGGCCTACAGCGGTCGGCATTACCGCGGCCACTGTACTGGCAGTGGGCCTGGTGGCGCCGGCCGCCAACGCTGATCCGACTGACGTCATTTCGCTCGGCAGCGGCCAGATCATCGACGGTTCGGTTCTGGCACTTCCGAACTTCGCCAGCATCGCCTCCAACGGGGCGGCAACGGCCGAGCAAATCGGAACTCCGCCGGCCGGCCCGGCGGTCATCGAGAGCAACACCCCGCTCGACCTGAGTGCAGCCTTCGGTGTTGTCAACGTGGGCTCCGGCAACATCCCGCTGTTGGGCGACAACGGCATCATCCAGATCGGTGCGGTCAGCCAGTACGGCAAGGCCGTCAACGACGGCTCCTCGGCTGCCTTCTCCGGCACCGTCTCCGGCGCTCCGGGTCTGGTGACCCTGCCTGGCGGCCTGCCCTCATCCGGCAACCCGGCCCTTCCCGCGGCCCGGATCAACCTCGGCACCGCCGGCATCCTGGGTGGTGCCGACCTGGTGAACGTAGACCTCCAGATCACCACTCTGGCGGCAGCAGCCAAGAAGGACCAGGGCACAGCACCTCAGGGTGCCTTCGCAATCTCAGGTGTTTCGGCTGAAGTTGGCGGCACGATCGTCGAGGGCGTCAACACCGCTGTTTCCCCCTGATCAACACCGCCAACGTTGCCTTGAACGCAGTGGGCCTGCCCATCGCCAACCCTCTTGCCAGCGGCACGATCCAGATCACCGAGGCCGACCTTCTGGCCGCTGCCGGTGTCCCGGACTTCAACTCACTGGCTCCGGGCACGGACCTGATTTCGTTCCTGCCGGCAGCCGTCTCAACGAAGATCCAGACCATCCTGGCCGACACCCTGGCCACCACCACGGCCGCAGTCAACGCCCTCCCGGATACCCTCGGTCCTCCGCTGAACCTGCCGAACCTCGCCAAGATCACGGCCCAGACCGCGCTCGGCGTGCTGAGCACCGGAATCAACGGCGTCGTGGGTGGCCTGACGGCCAGCCTGGTGACTCCGCTCGGGAACGCTCTGACCGCCCTGGTTTCGGCGAAGGTCAACCTTCAGGAAACGGCTCCGTCGGGCGCGTTCACCCAGACCGCACTGCGGGTGGGCGTGGCCCGCGACACCATTGCCAGCGTCGATCTGGCCAACGCAACGGTAGGTCCGAACCTGGACGCCGCAGCAATCCCGCTGGCCAACACCGACACGCTAATGATCAGCGGCGGCCTTGGCCTCCTGGCACTGCTGAGCTGGGTCTTCGTCCGCTCACGCCGCCAGACCGCGGCAGCTGCCGTCTGATCGCGGTGAGCGAATCAGTCAGCGGCGGAAGGAGAACTCCCCATGTACGGCCATAACTGGACTGCAGGTGGTGCAGCAGCCGGAAGTACCACCCTCGCCGTCACCGGCGCGCCGGCCCTTGGTTGGGTCATCCTGGTGGGCATCGCCCTCTTGGTAACCGGCTTCGTGGTCCTGCGTAACAGCAGGTTCAAGGCTACGAAGCGGGGAGCAGACACGAACCCGTAGCACCATCAGCGGGAGGGCTCCGTGCGGAGCCCTCCCGCTGTGTTCATTTCTGTCTCCGGCCTTTCAGGGCCGTGCAAAAGCATCGGAAGTAAATGTCAGTACTCGAATCCGCGCAGGCCCTCGCCTTCGTGCTCCTGGTGGTCTTCCTCTCGTACATCCTCGTCATTTTGGTGCCATTCCTGCGGCGCAAACCTGATCCAGAGGGTGACCCCACGTCCTTCTCATGGCACGTGTTCATTCCCTGCCGCGACGAGGAAGTCGTTGTCGGGAAGACAATGGAGCTGCTTCGCGCGAAGTTTCCCGAAGCGCACGTATGGGTGGTTGACGACGACAGCGACGACGCGACGGCCGACATCGTCAAAGCCGCGTCTGTCGCGGACAGCATGATCCACTTGGTGCGCCGCAGGCGGCCAGCTGCCCGCACCGGCAAGGGCGACGCCCTCAACGCCGCCTACCGGACCCTGGACCGGTGGCTGCCGTCCGACGTCGACCGTTCCTCAGTGATCGTCCTGGTAGTCGACGCCGACGGTCACCTTGCCGAAAATGCCTTCCGTCAGGCTTCGGGCCACATGGCGTTCGGCGACGAGGAAGTCGGAGCCGCCCAAACCGCCGTCTGGATGTCCAACCTGGATGACCCTGCGCTCAAAGGCGGGCAAGGAATCCAGCGCATCCGGAAAGCCTTTGGCCGCTACCTCGTCCTGATGCAGGACATGGAATTCCGCACCACTATCGCCGCCATGCAGTCACTTCGCCGCCACACCCTGACGGTGGGCCTGGGCGGCAACGGCCAATTCACCAGGCTGTCGGCGCTGGATGCCATCGCCAGAACGTCCGGACAACCGTGGCATGGTGCACTCCTTGAGGACTACGAACTGGCCATCCACATCATGCTGGGCGGCTACAAGACCGTGTACATGCACGATACACACGTGGCGCAGGAAGCGCTCCCGGACCTGAGGCGGCTCCTGACGCAGCGGACGCGGTGGTGCCATGGCGGCATGCAGTGCAGCACGTATCTGAAGCGAATCTTCGAATCGCCGTACTTCAGCAACGTCGGCGCCATCGAGTCCAGCTACTTCCTGATCCAGCCGTTCATCCAGATCGTCGGCCTAGTCCTGTGGCCAACCCTGTTCGTGACCATGGTGGCCCAGGGTTCGCTCACCATGGGCAGCTTCCAGGCATGGATCACTGCGGCCTGGTTCATCATTCCGCTGATCTTCGCCACCGGCGTGGTGCCCTTTGCCCTGTGGGGACTCGTGTACCGGAAACAAGTCACGCCAGAAAAGAACGTCCTGAGGGGCGTCGTGTGGGGCATCGGCTATTGGATCTACATGTACCAGAACTACGTCACCGTGCTGCGGGCCACCTACCGCCTGATCACAGGCCGCCAGGGCTGGGCGAAAACCCGCCGCAACAACGAGCACGATGTGAACCTCCTAGCGAAGGAAGCCTAGTGGCAATGAGCGCCGAAATCTCCAACGTCAACGCCCCCCGCGGTCCGCGGGCACTGCCCGTGCGCACTACCCGCGGTGGTGGCCTCATTGGGATGCTCTTCCTTGCCATGGCCGCTGCCGCGATGCTGCAGCAAGAGCATGTTCGCGCAGCGGAAGCCTGGCTCATGGCGACGGTATTTGACGGGATCCTCGGTGGATCCGCCTACAACGTGGACGACATCATCTTCCATAACGTCGGAGGCGGGCATCCATACGCGCTCATGGTGACGGGCCTCTGCTCAAGCGCGGTCCTGCTGACACCCATTGCTGCTTTGGCCGGAGTCCTGTTCCTGATGCAGCGCATCCCGGTTTCGCGACTGGTACCGGCAGCCATCACCGCGCTCGTCATCGTGAGCCTTAGCAACGCCGTCCGCTACTTCATGATTGCGGCGGCGCAGCAGAGCTGGGGCCAGCAAGGCTTTGACGTGATGCACCACTTCCTTGGCTCCTTCGTGGTGATCCTCGGCTTCGTCGCCGCAATCGTCGTGCTGGTGCGCACAGCCGTATCCCGCAAGGACCGTCCAGAATCGTCCTGCAAGGGCCGGCGTGCCTCGTAGCCGCTCGTGGATCCCGCACCGGCTGGGCGCCCCGGTTTCGGCGCTTGCAGTGGCACTTATGCTGAGTGGCTGCGCCCCAATCGTTGCCGGCGAGGCCCCGGCCGGGCAGGCAGCGTCCATGGAGGTCATTCCAGCTGTGGGCCAGTGCCATGTGATCACCTCACCTGAGGAATACGGCGCCACCAGCGAAAGCAGTCCGCCGGTGGCGTGCACGGAACCGCACACCACCCAGACGTTCTTTGTGGCGAGCTTCCCGGAGCCGCTGGCGGCACAGGCCGTCCGCCCGCTGCAGGAGCAACTGCAGACCACCACCAACCACCTGTGCACCTCGGCTGAGCTGCGGAAATACCTGTCCGGCGCCAACCGTGACGCCACCACAGGCATGGCGATCACAGGCTATTACCCGAGCCGGGCCGAATGGGCCGCGGGAAAGCGCGCTGTGCGCTGCGATGTCCTGTTGACCTCACCTGGTGGGGCTCCCCAGCAAACCACTGTTGACCTCAAAGGTGCACTAGCCGGCCCAAACTCGGCGCTGATACGCCTCTGCTACGCCCAGGAAATCAAGGACGGCGTTCTGGCGTCCGAAGGTGCGGACACCCGCTGCTCAGAACCGCACACCACCGAAGACGTCAACGCATGGTTCGGGCAGGACGCTTCGCTGCTCAGCCTTGCTGCACAACAGGAGCGGTGCTTGCCGTTCGTACTCGACTTCCTCCAGGCCAAGGTCCTGCCGGAAAACGTGGAAGTGCGTCCCCTTGTGCGCATCGCCGGCGGCGCCCGGGCTGTTCGGTGCGGAGTCGCCCCACGGCAGGTCACCCCAGAGCCGTGGACCGGGACGCTGGCGCCACTTGCTGCCGGGATGAACGGAGGACTGGCACGTGGCTGACTTCCAGCTTGGGAAACCGGTGGCCTCGGAGGCTGCGGAGGGCCATTTTTCGGAGGACTTTGCCCCGACCCGTGTGCGGCCGGCCAAGGGTCCCAACCCGGGGCCGCTTCGGCGCGCAGCCCGGTTCCTGTCACGTACTTTTGGCCCCGGCGAACTGGCACTCGGGGGAGTCCGCACGCCCGCCATCCTGGCGGGCGTTGCCTCCGCCCTTGCCATGGTCCTGCGCCTCTTCATCCCCGGCCCCGTGGGGTTGGCAGATCAAGGCGATGGACATGGCCTGGTCTGCGCGCTTGGTGTCAGAAACGTCCGTCCTTGGGACTACGGCGAGTTCACACGCTTTGTCTACCCGAGCTGGGCACCGCATGAGTTCTTCGGTGAAGCGTGCGGGGCCAGCGGCTCCGGTGAGCCGGTCTACTCGTCCCAACTGGCGTTCTTGTGGTTGGGCAAGTTGCTCACGCCGCTGCTGGGCTGGGGGCCTGGCCTGGACACGCGCGCCGTGGGCGTCGTGTGCTGCATCGCCTTCGGTCTGCTCATCGCCAGCCTCGTAGCCGTGCTCCCCGGACGCACCAATTTCCGCCTCCTGGTCGCGGGCCTCGTGACGGCGGTCATGGCTGACGGGGTCTTCGCTGACTTCTTCATTTCTCCCTACACCGAACCTGCGGTATTCCTCGGAATCTTGGCACTGGCGGTGGCGCTGCTGCACTACTGGAACGCTCGCGGGAACCGCTGGCTGGCAGTCGTGTTCGTGGCGGCTGCGGCCGCCTTCACGATCTATGCGAAGCCGGAGATGGTCTCCTGGCTCCCGGTGCTGGCCTTGGCTCTGCTGTGGTTCCCGCGGGGCGGCGCCCGCGTCCCGCGTCGTGCCCGCGTCTCCGGAGGTAGCCGGTGGCGGGGGCGGATCCTGCCGTTGACCGCCGTTGTGGCCGTTGCGGCGTTCTCGGTGGCGTTCCTTGCAGCCCAGCCAAAGCGCACCGCAGAGCTGGCCCTCTACAACGCGGTTTTCGCCGAGATCCTGCCGCACAGTCCCGCACCCGAAGAGGACCTGAAATGGCTGGGCCTTGACCAGAGCTTCATCACCGCCACGGGTACCACGGCTGCCTCGTCCCGTTCAGCCACCTTCAACCCGACGTTCCCGGAGTTCGAGCAGCGGGTTAACCCGGCCAAACTCGCCGGGTTCTACGCCACGCACCCGGAACGCTTGATCGGCATGGGCGAACGCGGGATTTCTGCGATGTTGACACCGGAACTGGGCTACATCGGTTCATTCATGGAGGGGGAAGGGCACGAGCCTTTCGCCAAGGATCGCCGCTTCCCGGTGGTTCTTGGGCTCTTCTCCGCCATGAAGGCCGCACCCGTGATACTCGTTGCGATGCAGTTGTTGACCCTGTTGCTGGGACTCGCAGTCGCCTCCCGGAAGAAGTCCGCGGTCGGTCGCCTCGCCGTGGTGGTCGTGGTGGGAGGCTGGCTGCAGTTCTGGACGGCCATGATGATGTCCGGCCAGCCCGAGATCTACCGCCAGCTCATAGTTTCCGGGTTCCTGGCAGCCTTGTGTGTTCCGTTGCTGGTGGCCCTTGTCAGCATTTTGGCCTCGGAAACCTCGGAATCCCCGTTACGTGATCCACCCGTCAAGGCTTAGGTGTTTGCGGAGGCCGATCAGGATGCCCACTTTGATGCCCGGTGGCGGTGTAACGCTGCCTGATCCCCCAGTTCCGGGAAACACCTTGGAACGCACCGCACTCGTGCGGATTGCTCCCCCGCAGTGGTCAGCGCCCTGCTTTGTCCGCGGTGGTCACGCTCGTCATCAACCAGACCCGTCTCGGCGTGGTCGCATGGGACAACTCACACGTGGGGAACAGATTTCGGCTTCGAAATCAGTCACCGCTACCTCGGAGCACTGATATCCCTCTTTGCCTTCGCGGCCGGCTTCATGATCATTCTCCAGATCAGAATCAATCCGGACAGACTGTCGAAGCCCCGGCCCTCAACCGAACACGGCAGGCGGCCCCCGACTCGCTCTTACCCGGAAGCGAACCTGACCCACCACCAGAACCATTCCCACCCAAGCACCCACCACCCAAGGAGTACAGAGTGATAGATTCCGATGTCGCCGTTGTGATGGGCACGAGACCAGAAATGATCAAGCTCGCGCTCGTCGTGAGGCATCTTGGCGATCGCGCACGTTTGATCCACACCGGACAACACTTTGATGACGAGCTCTCCGGCCAAGTTCAGCGGCATCTTGGCCTGCCCGGTCCGGATATCGTGCTCGAAGGAGTCGGGGGAAAGAACCGGGCCACACAGATCTCCACCTGCATGAAAGCGATCGCAGGAGAGTTTGGGCGGAACAAACCTGCAGCTGTGATTGTCCAAGGAGACACCAACACAGTCTCGGCCGCTGCCCAGGCCGCCAACTATGCGGGAATTCCCGTCATCCATGTGGAAGCCGAACTAAGATCCTATGACCGGGCAATGCCCGAAGAAATCAACCGACTCGTGGCCGGGACGATGGCGGATGTCCACTGCGCCGCCACCGTAAACAACCGCAAGAACTTGTTGCTCGAAGGCATCGACCCCAACAGCATCGCAGTGACCGGCAATACCATCGTCGAAGCCACCGAAACGTCCTTGGCCTTGGCGGATAGTTTCGCAAGCCGAATCAACCTGCCGTGGAACGACGGCCGGAGCTACGTTCTGGCCACCATTCACCGGCCCGAAAACACCGACACCAAGCAAGCCCTCGAACGGATACTCTCCGGGCTGGCCGACATACCCGAACCGGTCTTGTTAGTCGCCCATCCCCGCACCCGCAACGCGATGCGGGAGTTCGGACTCGACCGGTACGCCGACCGCTTGTCGATTATTGATTCAGCACCGCATCACGAATTCCTGGGCCTGGCCCGCTCCGCTGCCCTCCTGGTTTCAGATTCTGGCGGCCTGCAGGAAGAATGTACGGTCCTGAAGAAGCCCCTGCTTGTCGTCAGGCGCAGCACCGAACGGCCCGAGTCCATCGATTCCGGATTCGCCCAGCTGCTGACACCGGGAGAAAACATCAGCCAGGCCGCCAACCGGCTCTTGACCGGCAAGCCCGAACGTCTCCTGGCGTCCGTCCCGTCCCCTTACGGTGACGGCATGGCCAGCAACCGCATCGCCGACATCGCCGTCCAGATTGCAGACGGAGCGACGTCCGAAGAGGCAGTTGCCGCGGCCACCTCGCTCCGGGCCACAATTGGAACGACGCACGGAGCGCCCTCTTCGGCAACGGCACGATCGTCAGCCATCAGGTAAATACCCTGACATCCAATGGATTGCAGGTCGCCAGCACGATGGCTCCTTCGATGCAGGCCCAGCAAAACTGTCACCGGACGGGGAACAGATGTAAAACGACCAAGAGACAAGCCCGCCTAGTATCCGAATCCCGTCGCCTCCACGGAAGGAAGAAATCTCATTACCACCCAACTCACCCACCCCGGAAAACCGTCCCAGTCGACCGGTCCCGAACCGTCTTCGAGCCCCACTTCGTCACTCCGTTCTCTCCCTCCGGGACAGGGCGATATGCAGGCTCCAATGGCGGGCGGTCAGCGCGTAGGTGATGAAGTCAGCGAGAAAATGCTGATGCGAGGCCCAGCGGTCCCGGAATTTACCTCGGGTCGGTGTCAGGTTCGGGGAGTCCGCAACAGTCTGAGCGAGAACCTTGGGACGCGACAGGTACGACATCGTGGGGCGGACTTCGTCAGTGTCATCAGAGGTGCCCAGAAAGAGTTCCTCGGTCAGCTTCAGAGCAGAAGTCAGGAAGGCCTTGGTGAGCGCATCGTAGGCCAGTTTCCGCCGGCCTTTGTGCGGACCGACTAGTTCATGGTGAGGTCCGTGTAGAGATTCTGGACCCGTGCGTTGATGTCGTCCCTGACCACGCGCATGCGCGGCTCAGGGCCGGAGCGTAGACGGCAAGTAGCCGTAGTGCCGTTTGAAGGCCCTGGTGAAGGTGTCCAAGTCTTTGAAGCCGCTTCGCATTGCGGCACTGGTCACCGGCAAACCCTCACGAAGCAGTGTGTGCGAATTGGTGATCCGCTTGCGCCGGATGTAGGCCGCTGGCGACTCGCCTTGATCGGCAAAAATTCTGTGCACGAGCCGCACGGAAACGTGATGCATACCGGCGAGGCTTTCCACGGACAACTCCGGATCAGCGAAATGCCCATCAATGTACGTTCGGATGGCAAATCCGAGCGCGTAGGAGCTGACGGGAGTCGGACCTGGACGACTTACTGGAATAAGCGCCGCACGCAACAACGTAGTGAGAGCTTCCGCTAGAAGCTCGCTCTCGGTCCGCTCGCGCTCGATGTAGTCCATGGAAGCAAGGGAACACATGAGGTTCGAGAGCGCTGTCATGCTAGCCGAAGGAGGAAGAACGCGCGCGGTGATGTCTGTCAGAGCATGGCCTGATCGGTTCACGGTGCGACGTGGCACTTGCAGCACGATCTCGCTCATACGCCCCGGGAAGCTCAACGTGTAGGGCACAGATGCATCGTAAAGTGCTGCATTCCCGGGTCTCAGACACGCTTCGCGGTCGTGCTGGAGAACGCTACCCCTACCGGAAAGATGGAATGAGAGGAGCAGGTCATCGCGGGGGTGCTCGGCAATCACGCGGTCGCTACGGTAAACCTCGGAACCCTCACTGGCAACACGACTAATAGACACGGACGCAGGCAGCTCAACATGCTCCAGTGTCGCGGCGAACCGGGGAACTCCAGCACGCACCTTGAGTGGGACGAACGCGCTGCTGCACGCCTCCGCCCACTCAGCGACTGAATTGACTAAAACCTGACGCACACCTGAAATTGTATCCCGCCTCACATTCTGAGCCCAGGTAACTGGCATTTCGCGATTGAATCAACAGCGTTACGACGTGCTTCCAAACCGGGATGGGATGCAGAAACCGCCGGATCCATCGAGCAAGTGTGCAGAGAACGTCGGATGCTGTGCACGAATGGTCGCGCAGGCGGGCGCGGGCATTTCTAGAGTCAGTTGCACAGCACACCGGGTTGCTGCCCGATTCAAAATCCCAAGGAGAGAAACGTGTCCGATTACACCAAGCAGTTCCGTGCGGCAGCCGTGCAGGCCGAGCCAGTCTGAAATGACGTGAGCGGAGCCATCGACAGGACCATAGCCCTTGCGAAAGAGGCGGCATCAAACGGCGCTGATCTCATCGCCTTCCCTGAGGTGTGGATCCCCGGCTATCCGTGGTTCCTCTGGCTGGACTCAGTCGCCTGGCAATCACAGTTCATCCTCCCATACGTAAAAAACTCAATCGAAGTCGGCGGCCCAGAGTTTCAGCACATTGAGAAAGCCGCCAAAGACCTCGGCATCGCGATCAGCCTAGCTTCAACGAATTGAGCGCGCTCAAACCGGTCCGGCGTTCCTCATTGTCTACCGGAAATCACTCAGTCACAGCAATAGGAAAGGAAGCGCGATGAGCGCAAACACCCATGATCATCCCTTCACGATCACTGCAACCAACAGGGAGGTGTTCGAGCGCGAACTCAACCATGCTGTGAAGCTGACGCAGGAAAAAGCCATGACAGAGGGTCTTCGCGGAATCCTTGTCACTCATGATGCACCTGGTCGTTTCACCGTTGCCCTCGACGACGATGTCCCCTTTGGCCTTACGAGAGAGAAATTTGCGTGGTAGCCATCGCGGACGTCTGCGACCGGCACTCTGTCCCGCTGCCCGCCGCAGCGATTCAATACCCGCTACGGCACCCGGCCGTGGCAACCGTCTGCGTCGGAGCACGCAACGCCGAACAAGTCACCCGGAACGCTGAACTCTTCGATGTGCAGATCCCCGCCGTCCTCTGGGAGGAACTCGTGACCGAGGCCTCCTCCGCTCTGCCGCTCCGCTCGGCTCAACCTGACAGAGCCGACTTGCAGCCAACGGCCGGTACGGATGGTGGGGGCCGTTTTCCAGGCAGTTCTGGCGATAGGAACCGTCGAGCACCTTCCCGCGCCGTTTCGGCACTCAACGCCGTGGCGACACGGTACGGCTACCCGCTGCAGATCGACGCTGCCGGTGTTCCGCCCCCCGGACCCTCGGACTCAGATCATGGAGCGGTGGCACACCTACGTAACGCCCGCCCGCGCCGCCGGCCTATACGAGCCCGACGGGCTTCAAGAAGTACTACGCGGCTGGGAACTTTCCCCGAGGAGAAGGAAGTGCCGGTCGGGCCCACCCAGGCAGCTGCATAGGGCCAGCGATACGCACGACTCACATCCTACGGGCAAGGGCGGCAACACTGATGCCCAATACACATTCCGGGTGCGCTTGGATTCAGTGCTCCGTGTCATCCGATTTTTGGTTGACCCGGTTCGATTGTTCTGGAACTTGGGTCCCTGACGGGGCCCGCGTTTGTCCCAGCCCGTAGCAAGGGAGCAATGCATTCCGTGTCTTATACGAGATACGTGGCCACGAAACCAAGAATCACCGTGGACATCATCGATAACCATGCCATAGTTCGCGAGTGTCTTGGCATCTGGCTCAAATCGAAGTCGGACAGTATTGAAGTCGCAGGTAGCTATGCAAGCTGGGCCGAGGTCTTATCAAATCTAAGCGATTTGTCCGATGTCGTGCTCATGGACGTGTTGCTCGGCGACAACCTGCCTCTTTCGGTCAAAATCAAAATGATTTCGTCGGCTGGATCCCAAGTCGTTGTGTTCAGCGGGATCACGGATTCCTCGGTAATCCGACAGTCTCACAACGCTGGCGCCCTTGGCTTCATATCCAAATCTGCCGGAACCGACGTGATGAGTGCAGCGATCAAGAGCGCCGCACAAGGCATTCCCTACTTCCCGGACGCCGCGGCAGCAATCCTGGCACCCGGTCGATCCCCGGTTCGGCTCACTAGCAGGGAACACGAAGTTGTTTCGCTGTACCTCGGCAGCTCAGGACCCACCGCCGCCGAAGTCGCAACGGCCCTGAACCGGTCGCCTGAGACCGTCAGAAAGCAACTTGCATCGGTGCGACGCAAGTTTCGATCCAGGTATGGCGGGTTGACCCGCATCGCCTTACGTGAACACCTGTTAGCCGAAGGCTGGCTAATTGAGGAACAACGCCCACAATAGACTGCGCCCGGTCCCCCACCCCTGGGCGAAGTCCGATGAAACCAAGAAATACCGGTTCCTGTGTTCCCAGAAAATCCAGGCACAACTGAAAGGTTCACCGTATGAAATATCCTTTCCCATCCCGTCCCAGCTCCAGACGCCTGAGGAAGGTGATGCTTGCAGGCGCAGGCATTGTTGCCGTGGCGGCCGGTGTCCTCACCGCACCCGCGGCAACGGCCGCGACTCCCGGCACAATTCCGGACGGTCCGCAGACCACGCTGGTCGTAACCAGCCAGTTCGCCAGCGACAACGGCGACCCGCACATCACCACGGACGAAGCCATGAAGCGGGTCTTCACCGGCACCGACTCAGCCAACTCCTGGCTGAAAGAAGTCTCGGGCAACCGCATTTCGCTCACCGGTGTGAAGAATCCTGCGGGCGACGTGATCGGCCCGGTGATGATGACTGACGCCGCGAAGGGCTGCAACATCGGCGAGCTGTTGAACCAGGGCAGGGCGGCAGCGACCGCGCAGGGCTATGACGTCTCGAAGTACCTGCGCACGATCGTCTACACCAGCCCAGGCGCCGGCTGCAACGGCGGCAAGGCGAACGTCGGCGGCATCAACGGCGGCGGCTGGGTGCAGGCTGACTGGTACTCAAGCACCCCGATGCTCACGCACGAGATCGGCCACAACCTTGGTCTTGCGCACTCCGGCGTGATGCGTTGCACCGATGCGAACGGCAACCCTGCCGTGCTGTACAAGAGCGGCTTCGACTCCATCGTCGGTCAGCCAGACAACTGCACATCCGACGGCGAAGGTGATGTGTATGACACGATGGGCTACGACGGCGGCTGGTACAACGCACCGCATCTCTCGCAGCTTGGCTGGATCACGCCCTCGCAGCAGAAGACCGTGACCACCAACGGTGTGTACACGATCAATGCGGTGGAAGACAACGCCGGTGCCCTGCGCACGCTGCGTCTGCCGATCAACGCCCCACTGCACGGTGCTGAGATTTGGATCGAGCACCGCGCCTCAGTGCCTGGCAACCAGTACGACCAGTTCAACGCCACCGACAAGGTGACTCAGGGCATCTCGCTGCGGATTTCTTCGTGGAAGGGTCAGACCCGTCTGCTGAACATGCACCCGGGCACGGGTAGCTTCTGGGACACCTACAACTCGCAGCTGAACGTAGGCGAGAGCTTCACCTACCCCGGACTCGCAACCATCAAGCTCCTCGGCATCGACGCAGCGACGAACACCGCCCAGGTGCAGATCACCAAGGTGCCAATGATCCTCACCGACAAGACGCTCCCGGGTGCCACGGCCGGTACGGCCTACTCGACCAAGCTCACCGAACGTGGCGGCACCCCTGCGTTCACGTGGACGATCGACTCCGGCACGCTCCCGCCGGGTGTGACGCTGGCTACTGACGGCACCCTGTCCGGCACACCAACCACTCCGGGAACGTACTCGTTCAAGGTTCGTCTGCGTGACGCTGCTGCACAGAAGGACTGGCGCACGTTTACCATCACGGTGACATAGCCGCAACTGAAACAAGAACGGGTCGGCCCATTTGGGCCGCTGGAGGCCAGGCTGAATTGCATGAGTGGCCCAGGCTTCCACAGATCAGACAACCTGGCCCCGCAAGCCAAGATGTCAATAGCCCGCGTTGACTCATAAAAAACCTCCGCGTAGCCGGATACGTTGCCTCATGGGAAAAGGTCCGGGAAGGGTGGCCGCGGAGATCCTTGAGGGATGGGATTGACGATGGGTGAACGCAAAGCCGTCACGAAGCACCTGGCCTAGTCCTACCGGACCGGTGACGGGCCAGGAAGGGGCGGATCCTGGATGAGCTTGTCGAGCTGACCGGCTGGCACCGGGACCACGCCCGGGCGGTGTAGCGGCATGCGTTCGATCCGCCGCGGCCACAGCCCGTCAGGCCGGGACGCGCCCCCGTGTACGGGGCCGACATGCAGGACGGGCTCGTGCTGTGCCGGGCGGTGCTGCGGGGCCCGGCGGGCAAGCTGCTGGCTCCGATGCTGCCGGGCCTGGTGCCGATGCTGCGGGCCAAGAAAGGTCCTGGACCTCACCGACGGGCAGGCAGCGATGCTGGACCGCATGAGTGCGGCGGCCATTGACCGGCGGCTGGCCCGCCTGGAACCTTGCGATCAACGTCATCCGCCTCGTGGTTGAACTGATCCGCTGGGTCTGGCACATAACCCCCTGAGCGGGGTTTGGCGGCGGGTACCGGTTTTCGGGCCGGTGCCCGCCGCCCTCCACCGGACAGACACGGGATGCCGACGGGCCTACTGCCGGCGCATCCGCAAGACGCCCTGCCTTGACCTGTCAGGCGGCCTTGGTACAGGGGCCGTGTCCCGCATGGTCCCCCATCAGGCGGGACCTTACTTGTCCCCAGGAACGTCGCCCAACGACCTACGCGACATAGGTTCCGGGATCCTGCCCATGGAAGGGAGCCACCCTGCCCGTCAGATTCCCAGGGGTCTTTCCCGTGGCCGAAGTACAGCTTGGTTGTCCGTGATGACGTGGTAGAGCCGCCTCCGACGATCCTGAAGGGCACCGCCTACATCACAGTGTTCCTGGGCCGTGGCGCCTTCCCGGGCCCGGAGACAGCGCGCAGTCAGCCAAGTGCCGAGGATGATCCCGGCCAGAAGACAGAGCGCGTAGAAGCGGACGGTCAGCGGCCCAGTTCAAAAAGCGCTGAAGGTGGGTGAGGGGATGAACAATTCCGACGCTGCCAGAGTCCGCATGGTGCCGCTCATTTAGCGTAGGAGAAGAGGGCCATCATGCCCCGCTCTGCGTGGTAGGAGTTGTGGCAATGGACAAGCCACTGGCCCGGGTTGTCCGCGTCGAAGATCACTGTGACGGTCTGTTTCGGGCGGACAATGACGGTGTCTTTGCGGGCCCCGTCCGCCCCGACCTGGAAGGTGTGCCCGTGCAGGTGCATCGGGTGCCACATGTCGGTGTCGTTCACGAATGCCACCTGGACGCGTTCACCGGCCTTCACATCGAAGGCATGCTCGAACGGTTTGGCCATGTCGAACCGGTTCCCGTTGATGCCCCAGTCGTATTTCTCCATCCCTCCGGTGAGCGTGAGTTCGTGGGTGCGGTCGGGGGCCTTGGCCGCCAGCGCGACGGAGGGGTCGGCCTTGAGTTGCCCGCCGTCCATGACGGTGCCCTCCAGCGTGTCCGGAAGGACCGCCGGCAGCGGCTTCTTGCCTGTTCCGGTGCCGATGAACCCCAGGGCTTTGCCGATCTTCCCTTCGGGCAGGGCCAGGACGGGCGTGAAGCCCTCCCGGACCGTGAGCAGGGCATCGATGCGTTCGCCCATGCCGAGCACGACGGCGTCCACGTCTTGGTGCCGGACCGGGAACCCGTCCGTGTGGGTGAGCGTCAGCTTCTGCCCCGGGATGCCAAGACGGTAGGCGGTGTCCCCGGCCGCGTTGATGACCCGCAACCGGACAACTTCCCCGGCCCTGGCCTGGAAGACTTCGGCGTCCTCGGGCGCCTTCGAATTGAACAGGTGGAAGGGGTAGCTGACGTCCCCGGCGTCCCCGCCCAGGAAGTCGCTGCGTGATCCCATGAGCATGTGCTTCATCCCCATACCCATGGACCCGGATGAATGTGCGGGTGAGGAACCCATGGAGCCGTGGTCCATGCCGCCCATGGACATGCCCTGCTCCAGTTCCTTCAGGACGTCGTCGGGGGTTCCGGTGATGCCGTCCATCCAGTCATCCAGGACGATCACCCAGTCCCTGTCGTAGCTGAGCGGTTCCTTCGGGTCCTCCACGATCAGGGCCCCGTAAAGGGCACGTTCGCGCTGGAGCTCCATGTGCGAGTGGTACCAGTAGGTGCCGGGGTGGGCGAGCCGGAAGTCGTAGCTGAATCCGGCACCGGCACCGACCGGGTCCTGAGTGATGTGTTGGACGCCGTCCTGGTCGTTCCGCAAGGCCAGCCCATGCCAATGGATGGAAGTCTCCTCCGGCAGGGCGTTGGCCAGGTCCACGGTGAGCCGGTCCCCGGCCTTGGCGCGGATGGTGGGGCCCCCCAAACCCGCGTTATAGCCCCAAGTGGTGACCGTTTTGCCGGCAACCGCTGCAGTGAGTGCAGCGGCGTTCAACGGCTGGTTCACGGTGGTCCCGGAGAAGGGGCGCCGGGATTCATAATCTGCGACTGCAGGGTCGGTGGGCACGACACGTTCCGGCGTGGCCGCTGCAGGGGTATTGGTGCAGGCGGCCAGCGCCGCGGCGGCGGCTGCGGCCACGGACAGGGCGAGGAAGTGGCGTCTGTTCAGATCGTTGTGCATGGGAAGTCCTTTGGTCTGCGGAGCAAGGGTCCGGCAGGGTCAGATGGGGGTGAGGAAGGTTCCGGCGAGGTTTTGCAGGTGGTTGATCCACTGCCCCCTGACGCCGGTGACCATGAGCACGCCAAGGCTGATGAGCATGGACGCCACGGCGATGTTGACGATTCGGATGTGGCGGCGTACCAGGGCCAGGTCGGAACTGACCAGGCCCAGCGCCGTCAAGGAGAACGGAATGTGGTCAGAAACTTCTTCATTGAATTCAGGGGCCTTCAAGACATCAGGGGGCGCATGGCGCCGTCAGTGTGGCACCGTCGCGCGAACCCGTTCGGGCTACGTCGGTGCGTCGAGGAAAAGGTCTGGCGCGGCAAGGATTCCGCGCGGCAGTCTTGTCCTATGTCCGGCTGATACCCAGATCCCCCGGTGACGGGCTTGAAGAAACATACGAACGCCCTGCACCGTGGTCGGTGCCTATTTGCACGCGATGCGTCCTGCACGTTGTGCCCGGCAGGGGGACGTCGAAGGAAGTGCTTCCAGGGGCCGGGATGCATTCCTGGTCCATGGTGGACATGCTTGGGAATGCGGCCGGGGCGGGGCAGAAGGAGGCCGATGGCGATAGCGCCGCGTCCGGATGGCTTACCAAGGCCTGTGGTTGTCCGCCGGCGTCGCCCATCACATGGCCGGTGTGCAGCATTCCGGCTGCAGACCCGCTGGCGGAAAGGGTCATGTCATGGGAACCCGAAAGGATGTGCATGCCGAGGATCCCGGCAATGATGGCCACCATGCCCGCGAACAGGCCCGCCCGGCGAAGGAACACCTCGATGCTAGCGCTGATGGCAGTAGTCATGGTGTTCCTCCTCCCGGAAGGCTTGCTCTTAACGGACCGGACCCCTTGGTTAGAATATCGGGCTGCGGGCAGCGCCCTGCCCGCAGCCCGACATCAGGATCGCGCCGGCACCGGAGAGAGGATGATCCCGGCGAACGACAAGGCTCCGGCGGTGAGAGAGACGGCGACGACATTGTACCTGGCGCCCCATACGAGGTCTGCCACATCTTGGTGTAGTTTGCCCTGGACAGGTCCACCATGGACAGCACGGCCCGTGGGTCATTGCCGGCCAGGATCACCCCGGCTGCTTCCATGACCACGTCAGTGCCAGCGCCGATGGCGACGACGACCTCGGCACGGGCCAGCCGGGGAATCGTTGACGCCGTCCCCGACCATCGCCACTTTCAGGCCTCGGACCTGCAGTTCGGCGCCCTTCTTGGGGGCTTGTGAAAAAGTGAAGTATCCAACTGTGAGTCTTGGTGTGGCTCGTCTGGGACTGGCTGGCAGGGTTGGTGTCGGTTTCGGGGCAGGCATTGGTGGGCGGGTGTCGCGATGGGGGCTTTGGGGCTCATGTTTTGACAGTGCTGAGGTGGCCTCGGTCCATCTTGTGGGTGTGGTCGGCGTATGAGGCCACGGAGGTGGAATGCGTGACGATGATGACACATTTGCCTTCGTCGTGTGCGAGTCGCGTGAAGATTCCCATGATTGATCGTTGGGTTTCCTTATCGAGGTTCCCGGTGGGTTCGTCGGCGATCACGATGGATGGATCGTGGGAGAGTGCACGCGCGATGCCGACGCGTTGTTGCTCTCCGCCGGAGAGCTTGAGGACGCGGCGATCTGCTGTTTCCCGGTCGATGCCCACTGAATCCAGCAGCGCATAGGCGCGGCTGGTGAGGTGGCGTCCCGTGGCTCCGGAGATCCGTGTGGCGAGTACCACGTTGTCCACGGCGGTCGCGGTCGTGAGCAGGTTATACGACTGGAACACGACCCCGATTTCCTGTGCGCGGTATGCGTCACGATCAGATTTGCTAAGGTCCTTGCCCTTGTACAGGATCCGGCCTGTGGTCACTTTGTCCAGTCCTGACAGCAGGGACAGCAGCGTCGTCTTTCCGGATCCGGATTTCCCGAGGATGACGTTGATCATCCCGGGATGGAATGTGGTTGAGATTCCATTGAGGGCATTCCTTTTCGCGCCGTGGTACCGGTATTCAATGTTTTCCAGCGTCAGCAAAGACATGTTCACGTTCTCCTTAGTTCCGGTCCGAAAGAATTTTGATCGGCTCAAACCGGCTGATATTCACGATGCCGATCACGCTCGCCAGAGCAGCCAGGACCGTTGAGAGGAGACCGAGTTGCAGGATCGAATCGGGGCCAAGCGGCACGTCCAACGATGTGAGACCGCCGGTGTTCTTCTTTGGGGCGGTGTCCACGATGCCGTCGGTCGCACCAATAATGAACCCGCCGCTGGGCTTCCCGGTGTTCGGTTGAGATGCAGCCTCGGCAGAGTTTGCGTACGCGTCATTTTGGCTGTGCAGTAGCCCATCAGCGATGGGTTTCGCGGCGACGAAGGTCAACGGCAAAGCAATGAGCAGTGCCGCGAAGGTCAGTGCCACTGATTCGGTGAGGAATCCGGTCAGGACTTTCCGTTTCGGCATGCCCATCGCGCGGAGGACGCCAATTTCGTACTTCCGTTCCCGGACGGCGATCATCGAGATGAGCACCAGGATCCCACCACCGAGAATGAGCACAACGATCAGGAACACGGTTGCCAAGTTGCGCATGTTGTCCACGGGTTTGACGATGTTGTTGTAACTCTCCAGGTCGGTCTTGAACGACCACTTATTGACGTCTACACCTGCTGCCTGGACATCCTTTCTGAACGTATCCAACGCCTCCGGTGACTTGAGGACGTAGGTCATGTGCAATTCAGGGATGATGGCTCCGGGAGCTGAGTATTGCTGATGCACCGTGTTGTATGTGGTGTAGATCTCATTGCGGTTGTTCAGTATTGGTTCTTTGATGTTCATGGGAAAACCTGAAGGATAGGCCGAAGCTGTGTCTGCGTAGATTCCGACCACTTTCAACTCGTAAGTGATCGTCTTGGCGCCCTCGGTAGCATCAAAACTCGAATCGCTCTTGAAGGAGTCTCCCACCTTCAGTTTGTTTAGTTCGGCGAATTCTTTGGAGATCAGGGCTTCACCGTCCACTTTCGGAGCTGTCCCTTCAAGGAGCGAACGTTCGCCCTTGCGGAACTTCTCCTCCTTGGGCAAATCGGTGGCGGCGACCAGTTTGGCGCTGGGCCGTGTCCGAGCACTGCTCCCGTCCCCACCGGACGTTGTTGAGAAAGATTTTCCGTCTTTCTCTTGGGCTTCCTTAGCGTCGGCGTCGACCGCTTTGACCCCGCTGAGGGGGGCGAGCTGGTCCGTAGCCGTTGCGGCCCATTCCTTCAAAGACGATGACTTGGCGATCTGCTTCTGTTGCTCCTGCGAGATCGTCGGATATGCCGCGCCAGTACTTGCCAGCTTTTGGAAGTCCGGGGTGAGGTACACCTGCGTACCAAAGCGTGACTTGTAGTCGTTGATGATGCTGGTGCTGGCATTCTGAATCATCAAAGCGATACCGCAGGTCACAATGATGACGAGTATGGAAACGAAGAGCAGAATGTTTCTACCCTTGTTTCGCAGCACGTTTTTCAACGCGTTTGAGATGACGTACAAAAGTCCTCCTCGACTCCGGTTCTCCGGCGGATGTACCGGAGTGAACCTTTCAAACTTTGCTCGGGCTAGCCGTGCCGGATTACCAGCAGCGGGGTCTTCCATGACGCTGCAAAGGACCGGCACTGACGTATAGATAAACGCTCGAAAATGCCGGGTAACCATCGGAAAGACGAGTCCTATGCCTGTCCCACTACTGCGTGTTGGGCTTCCTTCATTTTAGACTCAGAGAATAATGGCACCCCACGCTGTACAAAAACTGGATGTAATCTGTGATATTCCCCAAAACCAATCAACAAGGGTGCTGGAAGAGGCGCAGACATTCTCATTTCACGCCGGGATATAAGTACCGAGAGCTCTGACTTGCCGTCAGGAAAGACGGCTATGAAAGCACGTCCTCGTGGTAATCGCCGGGGAAGAAATGACGAGCGCTATTGCGACCATCATCGGACCAATCACTGCACTCGACTGACTCAGTCGGTAACTGACGCCGTGTCGTGCAAGGAACCACGACGGCAATAGACGAGCTGGAACATAGAACGTTGCAACCTGAAGTGCTACTGGATAGGCGACCGCCTTGACCGCGACGACAGCGAGGAGTATCACAAGCGCCGCTAAGGCCGAGTTAGCCCGTGGCCATGGAACCATTGCCCAGAGCCCTGTCGGTCTATCTTGTGGGCGTGCGGGCTAGTAGTCGGGGTTGCTTGGGGTGACCAGACCGGTTTCGTAGGCGTAGACGACGGCTTGGATGCGGTCGCGGAGGTGGAGTTTTGTCAGGACGCGGTGGATGTGGGTTTTGACTGTGGACTCTGCCAGGACGTAGCGGTGGGCGATTTCGGGGTTGCTGAGTCCTTCCGCCAGTGATTTGAGGATTTCGGTTTCGCGGGGCGTGAGTTCTTTGAGGAGCGGATCGGGGAGGCTCGGGGTTGTTTTTGCGTGACCGGTGGCATTTCCGCGGATGTATGTTTCCACGAGGCGTTTGGTTATTCGTGGGGCCACGACGGAATCACCGGAAGAGACGATGTGGATGGCGTTGATGAGCTCGGTCGGGGATGCGTCCTTGAGGAGGAAGGCGGATGCGCCGGCGTGGAGTCCTTCGAAGGCGTATTCGTCGAGATCGAAGGTGGTGAGGATGACCACGTGTGAGGTGGTGTTGGCGGCTGTGATGATACGTGTTGCTTCGATTCCATCCATATTCGGCATGCGTATGTCCATGAGAATGACGTCAGGCTTCAGTTTCGTTGCGAGTTCGATGGCCTCGGCGCCGTCGCTGGCCTCTGCGACGACTTGGAGAGATTCCTCATTTTCGATAATGAACCTGAATCCAGCTCTTAGCAGTGGCTGGTCATCGACGAGCATGACCGTGATCACCCCGTCGTGGTTCATGCTGTCTCCGTCCGGTCGTAGCTGTTGGTAGCTGGTTTCCAGGTGAGTTGGGCGTGGACTCGCCAGCCGCCCCCGTCCATGGGGCCGGCGCTCATTGTGCCGTTGTATATTCGGGCGCGTTCCTTCATGCCGGCAATGCCTCGCCCGGTGCCTGTGATGGATCTATCCGCGGGACGTGGGTGGGATGGAACCGAAATGTCCGCGTCAGTGCCTTTCCCGTCGTCGGTAACGTCGATTATCACGGTGGTCCCGTCCCGATTGATTCTGACGTTTACGTGGCCTGGTAGCCGGGCATAGCGCAGTACGTTGGTGAGGGATTCTTGGATGATCCGGTAGACCGTGAGTCGGAACGCAGGGTCGTTGGGCAAAGCTGCGCCGGTATGTTTGTATTCCAGGGGGAGTCCTGTCGCGCGGAAGCCGGTGAGTAGTTTCTCGATGCTGTCCGGGGTGATGAGTGGTTCGCGGATGGCGAGGCCGGATGGCTCGTTGTCGCGCAGAACGGTCAGCACGCTGCGCATGTCAGAGAGGGCCGAGCGTCCGGTCCGTGAGAGTTCAGCGATCAGTTCTTCAGCCCGGCCCGGGTTTTTCCTTACCCCGATACCTGCGGCATCGGCAAGTGTGACCATCACCGTCAGGGAATGCGCGACAACGTCGTGCGTTTCGCGGGCGATGCGGTTGCGTTCAGTGGCGGCCCCGAGCTCGGCCGTTCTTTCTGCCCATACGGTGACTTGTTCCTCGTAGAGCCGCCGCTGCCGGACAATGCCCCCCAACCCGGCGGCGAGGAGATTGGTCATCGTAATCCCAGCTACGTTACTCAGGGCGGTACCGATTCCGTAGTCCCCAGTCACCGGTTGCAGTTGGAAGTCAGCGGGGTTCTCTTGTCTGATAGTGACGGTAGCCGGCCCGTGCCCTGTCAGGATGTAAATAAGGATCATTGCGGCCGTGACAAGGCCTGTGACGGCCAACGTGAGCCGCCGATTCCGCGAGGTGGCGACCGCATAGAGGCCAAACCACACAACCGTCGAAATGCTATTGACCCCGTGGTAAAAGACGGAGGAAACGACCGTCGAAGCGAGGCCGAATGCGACTAGGCCTATTGGGTGGGCCCGGCGTAGAAGTAAGGCTCCCGCATCGAGGAGGAGAATGAGGGCTGCAGGCCATGCCCTGGTGCTTCCAGCGTCGATAATGGTCGGTGTTACAAGCACAAGATAGCTCAGGATCACCACAGCGTCCAAGGCATGAGGGTGAGCGTTCAAGTAGCTCCGGATCCGGCCGTGAGGCTTGACCGGCATTTGGAAGGGGGACGCATCGAAACTGCTCGCCGATGCGTCCAGGGGTTCCAAAGTCACGATGTTTGTGCCGTTTCTTCGAGAGGTCTAGCCGCTTAGACGTCGCGCTTCTTGAGTATGGTCACTGCGGGAACGAGGAAGATCAGGATGTAGCCGAGGAAGATAATTCCGCCGTGCCAAGGGTCAATAATACCGTCGGTATGGCCGATGACCAGGAAGCGTCCACCCGCTTCGGTGGGCAGATACTGCGGAACATACTTCCAGAAATCCCCCGGGATTTGACCAAGGAAGGTTCCCGCAAGGGGCAGGACGAAGAACAGACCCAGCAGGACGGTAATCCCGGCGGCGGAGTTCCGCAGGAGGGTGCCCAAGGACAGGGCGATCAAGGAGGCTCCGGCTACGTATAGGCCCGCGGTGAGGACACCGTAAAGGAGACCTTCGGTGGACCAGCTTAATTCAAAGTCGGTACCCTTGAAGATCGCCATCCCTATGAGGGAAGTCGCCACCGCGGCGAGCAGGGTGATTACGTAGGACGCGACGACGAGAACGACAGCTTTCGCGGTGAACACAGGCACTCGCCTCGGTACCGCGGCTACGGTTGAGCGGATCATCCCCGTCGTGTATTCGGATGCAATGAACATCACTGCCAATGCTCCAAGGATCGCGATGCCGAGTCCTAGCCCTGCACTGGGCAGGTTGGAGAGACTGATGACAGCCGCAGGGTCCCCCTGACCATTCACCGTGAGGGTGGCGCCCTGGGCCTTTGCCTTACGGAACTCTTCCAGGATGGCGTGTTGGGCTAGGGCGCTGACGGTTCCGAGACCGGTGATGGCCACGAAGGTCAGCACCAATAGGATCTTTGTAGAAAGTAGGGATGTGAATTTGATCCACTCGGATTTCAGGACTCCGGAGAAGACAACTCCAGAGGAGCCTGTTGAAGGTGCCGAAGACCGACGGGCATTGGTGGTGTCGGAGAACGTACTCATAACTTTTCTACCGTCCGTTCCGTGGAGTGGGCTGGGCGTTGGTGATATCGGGGACACTGGAACGGTATTCGACTTCGTCCTTGGTGAGCTCGAAATAGGCTTCTTCCAGGGATTGTTTCTGGGTGGAAATTTCGTTGATCAACAGACCGTTCTGATGGGCGATCCTGGCGATTTGTCCCGAGTCAAGACCAGTGATTTCCATGGTTTCGGCGTCTTTGACCTCGACGGTGACCCCATCGCCGGTCAGCATTACGAACAGCCTGGATACTTCCGGTGTCCGTACGAGAGTTTTCGCCTGTCCACGGGCGATGATCTCCGCCATGGGGGCGTCGGCGAGGATCCGCCCCCTACCGATAACCACCAGATGTTCGGCGGTTTGTGCCATTTCGGACATCAGATGGGAGGACAGGAACACGGTCTTACCTTGCGACGCGAGACCTCGAACTAGGTTCCTGACCCACAACACGCCTTCGGGGTCCAGCCCGTTGATGGGTTCGTCCAAAATCAACGTCTCTGGGTCTCCCAACAGAGCCGCCGCGATACCAAGGCGTTGCCCCATACCCAAGGAGAACCCACCTGCCTTCTTCTTCGCCACCGCGGTGAGGCCGGTCATTTCGATGACCTCGTGCACGCGGGAAGTCGGGATGCGGTGTGTCGCAGCCATGGCTAGAAGATGCTTGTACGCGCTTCGGCTAGTGTGCACGGCTTTGGCATCAAGCAAAGCACCAACCTGATGCAGAGGGTCACGATGCAGGGCATACGCCTTCCCATTGACCGTAGCCATACCCGAGGTAGGCCGGTCCAAGCCCATGATTATCCGCATCGTCGTGGACTTCCCAGCACCATTCGGACCCAGAAACCCGGTCACCGAGCCAGGACGAACCGAGAAACTGATTCCGCTTACGGCGACTTTGTCACCGTAGGTCTTCCTCAAATCCCTGACCTCAATCACGATAATCCCTCACCTATCTGTATTGACGACGATTAGCACCACCAACGTTACAAATCACCGTTCGCCATCAGGGTGTCCACATGGTTGATTCTCCAGGCGTTAGTTTTCCCCTAGATCTACACCGTAAGTACCACCACCCGCAGACCAGCGAAATCCTCGTTGTGGCCAATGCATAAGTGGCCACATGCGGAAAGTGATTGCCAGATCGCGGCTCCAGCCAGCATGGTTGCCGGATCGTGCGTATTTCCTCACCAGGCCAGGACCTTCGCCCAGTCAGCAATGAACTCGGCCCTGCGACTCGCTATGGCAGGGTTTTGCATTCGCCTTGATAATCGAAGGCCAGCCGCCGAGATGCTGCTGGGCCTCGGAAAGCTCCAGAACGAGCCACACTCTCGACGAAAGGCGCACAGAAGGTACAAGTTCACTCAGGATGTTGTGTGCACCGCATCTGCTCTCAGCGTGCACTTTCATTCCCTGACGGTGATGGTCACTCACCTCCGCGACCGCATCCAAGCCGTCGTCTACGCCTACGAAACCGGTCTGGTCACCCCAAGCAACCCCGACTACTAGCCCGCACGCCACAAGATAGACCGACAGGGCTCTGGGCAATGGTTCCATGGCCACGGGCTACCCATCATCGCAGCGTCCAATTTGAATTGCGGCAGACCATCAATGAAATGGCTGTGTGATCATGCAAAGATATGTAGCACTCCCGTCAAACCGGCCTTGACCGCGCCCGGAGCAGCCCACCGTCATATCGTCTGAACACCTGCTTGGCATCGACGAACTTGGCTACATGGAGGTGGACAAACGCGGCGCCGACCTCCTCTTCCAGGTCCTCACCGAGAGAGAAGAGAAAGCATCGGTCGCGATCGCCTCCAACGAATCCTTCTCCGGCTGGACAAAAACCTTCACCGACCCACGGCTCTGCGCCGCCATCGTTGATCGGCTCACCTTCAACGGCACCATCATCGAAACCGGAACCGACTCCTACCGCCTCGCCCAGACCATGGCTCAACAACCTTCATAACCCTGCTGAGATCTGGTACCAAGCAAGCGGTTCACTCCGGCCGGGCGCGGTGAAAGGCTGACTTCCCTAACCTCCAAAGCATCTGTATATGCGTGGGATGAGGTTCCTTTCGATCCGTGCGACATTAGCGGACGACCCGGCCCCGTGGTTCAAAACGACCTTTATCTTTAGTCCTCCTACTTCACCGCCGGAACCCGGTAGGAAGGAATGATGTTGTGACTGATCGGCATGAAGCTCTGGTGCGCTGGCCGGTTCGACTAACGATATGGGTGCCTCGTGCCCATGCCGGATCAACGGGATTGCGGAAAGCTAAACCAGTCAATGGACCGCCGGGTGCCGTGACGGCGGGTGGACAGTTTGAAGGCGGCCCACCTTGCTGATCATGTCGGTGTGTTAGGCGTGGCTGAATGCCAGCGGCCTGCTGGCGCCGAGCATGCCTGTTGTAGCGTGGCAATTGTTGTACTCGTAGTACTGCTGGTCGCGTGAGACTACTGCGACTTCATGGCTGAGGCGAAGCCTGGCGCCCGCGTTTGCCTGCAGGAATTTCATGGCGGCCATGAAGATGGCGACGTGGGTCGGATGCGATTCCGCCCACCTCTCCATGTCCTCCAGGCTATGCCAGAAGCTCAGTCCGAAGCTCTGTTCAAGGACAGTGCCGTTCCCGTCGCTGCTCGTCATGTACCTGTTCGCGTAGCAGCCGATCGATGCGCCGTCCGTCGTCAGGAAGTCCATGCCTGCTTTCAGTTGGGGTTCCACGTCGCCGAAATAGGACGCACGTTCTGCGTCCTCGCAAAGGCTCCAGTCTTGGCCGGAGCGGATGACGGCGAGGTTGTCGTGGGGTTCTACCCGGACGATCCCCGAGTTCTCGGGGACGATGGGGTCGCCGACCGGCTCGAGGGCTTCGGTTTGCGCAATCGGGAGGCGGTCGCGCATGCTTCCCCAGTAACCGTGTTCCTGGATTTCCCCGCTGTATCCTCCGGTGGCCACCCGGGCGGCCCCTTCTGGGAAAGTATTGGAAGAGTACAGGGTCTCAAACCCACGTGCTTCCGGAGTGATCGCTTCGATCCAGCGGCCGTGCCCTGCAGACTCTAGGCCGGCGCCGATCAGTGCGTCTCGGTGCTTCCTGAACCAGCGCCCATAGGCCTCCGCGTCGTCCCAATAGGCAATGATGATCTGGTTATCGAAGCCTTGTTCGTCCGTGTGGACGGCGTGCTCACGGGACATCGGTCCATCCTCTTGTGCGCACAGCTCCCACATTCCAGCGGAGGCTACTTTCGCCTCGCTGGAGAGCGGCTGCTTGCTTTGGACGCCGAAGAAGGCGCAGACAAGACTGCTGACGCCTTCGGCGAAGCGCACGGAGTAGGACGGGTAAGGCGGCGTGTAGCCATCGCCCACCCGCTTGGTCCGCGTCCGTTCGACGCTGAGGTGTACCGGGATCGAAGACTCCATAGCCGGTTCCTGCCGGCTGGGGCCGGGGGCCATCTAGAGTTCCGCCATGACTGGAAGCGCTGGCTCTTCTACGTCTCGGAACTGTTCAGCACCGGCGGCGGAATCCGCTGGCGGGGCGGTGTCGATGACGGCCCGCCGAGGAGCCTTGTTGAGGACCAGCTGTGTGACATCGGGGCGGGAGTAGTGGCCCGCGGGGTCGGCAACAGCCTTCGACACTGAGATAAGGCCCAGATCGATCTCAGCGTAGATGAGGCCTTCCTTATTTTCCGGGAGGGACTCGTGGAGTTGCTGGCCGTCGGGTCCGAAGATGCGGGCATGTCCGCCGCCGGTTCTCAGGAGTGCCTTCTGCAGGTCGGTGGTGCACATTTCGTCGACCATGTCCTGGGATACGGTGGCGCACGGAGCCAGGACGAAGCACTGGCCTTCCACGGCATAGATCCGCGAGGCGGAGGTGTTGACCTCGGGGCCGAGGGCGTAGGCGCCGCGTTCATATAGGGAAAAGCTCGGCCATGCGCCGACGTGGACCTGCTCGTTCTGGGCGTACATGGCGTACTTGGACAGCGGCTGCAGGTGCTCCCAGCAGCAGAGTCCGCCGACGCGGCCCAGCCTGGTGTCCCAGACGGCGAGGTCGCTTCCGTCGCCTTCGCCGAAGATGGTGCGCTCCACATGGGTGGGCTTGAGCTTGCGGCGCTGGGCGATGGTGGTGCCGTCGCTGTCGATGAACCATTGGGCGATGTACAGGCTGCCGCCGCTTCGTTCGCTCAAGCCCATGCTGACCATGATGTTGTTGTCCTTGGCTGCCTTCGAGATCCGCTCAGCCTGGGGTGTGCCGTACTCGAGAGAATTGTCGAAGTAGCGCTGGGTGTACTTCGGCAGCCACAGGGCCGGGGCGTCGAGCCAGGCGTACCACGGGTAGCCCGGGAGCCAGGTCTCGGGGAAGGCGATCAGCTCCGCGCCATTACGGGCGGCTTCCTCGATCAGGGCGATCGATTTGTCGATGGTCTTGTCCAAGTCGAGGAATACCGGTGCTGCCTGAACAACGGCTGCTTTGAACTGGGGGTGATTCATTGCGATCTCCTATAGCATGTGACGCTAGTCACAAAAAATGGATGTGGTTCCACGCTACGCCTCAATTCCGAGGCATTCTTGATCGAGAATCGCAGGACCATTGACTGCGAGTGTCACGTTGCATGCGCCGTATCTGCGTTGCGAAACCGGCCGATGAGTGGGCGCAGCGTGACGGTAAGATTAGGCATGGCCAAGGTTGTGAGCACAGCGGCGGTGTCTCCCCGGAACAGTGTTTCGTTCTGGACGGAGACCGTTTCTGATACTTTTGTTGACCTCGACTGCAGGGCCGGTGACGGCTGCGAGTCCATAGACGGTGAAATAGCTGTCCAGTCTTTGGCGTCGCTTGATTTGGCCCGCGTGCGTGCCTCCGCGCAATCCGTCCACCGCACACCAGCTGCCATCGACGCTTCCTCCGACGACTACTATCTCGTGGGCGTACAAACTGAAGGCTCATGCTTGGTGACCCAGGATGGGCGCTCGGCCGCCATCAACAACGGCGGGTTCGCGCTCTATGACACCACCCGACCGTATTCACTCCTGCTGACCGACCACTTTGAGCAACTCGTGATCCGCCTTCCGAGAACCGCTTTGGAGCGACACCTGCCCGAAGCTGCCAGACTCACCGCACGGGCAGTGGACGCGGATCCGGGGGCTGCGCGTCTGCTGGTCAATACAGTGCAGTTCCTAGCGAACGACATTGACGTTCTGTCCCCGGATGTTGCCTTATCGGTCTCCCAAGGCGTGGAGCATCTGATTGTTGCTGGCCTGGGCGGTCTCGCCCGGGGTGTCCCGGACGCGAACCGTTTCTCCCGGCGCAAGCTCGTGCAAACCCATATCCTCGAAAACCTGGGCGACGAGTCCCTAAGTATCAAATCCATCGCAAGAGAGCTTCACTTGTCTCCGAGCAGCATCCACCGCGCCTTCGCAGCCGACGGTGAGACAGTGATGGGCTGGGTCTGGCAGCAACGTCTGAACCGGATCAGGGAGACCTTGTTGACCCGAAAATATGACGGCACACTGACGGACTTGTTCGTTACGTGGGGATTCTCAGACCCTGCGCACTTCAGCCGGGCCTTCCGCCAGCGGTACGGACATGCGCCCTCGGAATTGCTGCGGCCGATAGCCGACGCGCCTTTCACGCGGCCTTCAACTCAGTAACGACCGCTCGCTCGCTCGGAGCGCGGCATCGGCGCGGACTCACTCTATGAAGACAAGGCTTCGGGGAAGAAAGACGACCGGCCCGAGCTGGCCTCCTGCCTCAAGGCCCTGCGCCACGGGGACACCCTGGTCGTCTGGAAACTCGACCGGCTCGGCCGGGATCTGCGCCACCTGGTCAACATCGTCCACGACCTGACCGAACGCGGCATCGGACTCAAGGTCCTCACCGGGCAAGGCGCAGCCATCGACACCACCACGGCCTCCGGGAAGCTCGTTTTCGGGATCTTCGCTGCCCTGGCCGAGTTCGAACGCGAACTCATCTCCGAACGCACCAAAGCGGGACTCGCCTCTGCTCGCGCCCGCGGCCGCAACGGCGGCCGCCCCTACAAAATGACCCCGGCCAAACTCCGCCTCGCCATGGCGTCCATGGGCAAACCCGGAACCAAAGTCAGCGACCTCTGCACCGAACTCGGGATCACCCGCCAAACCCTCTATAGGCACGTCTCACCTACTGGGGAACTGCGACCCGACGGTGACAAGCTCCTTTCACGGTAGCGGCCCGGTGAAATCGAAGTGGGGTCGCAACGGATTCCGGCGGATAACCTTCTGGTGTCCACCGGCCGCCGTGCTTGCGGACTGCGGCTTCATCCGACGACCCGGCCGGTTGACCTCACTCACCGACCTAGAGGGCTGTATGTGGTTTCGGGATGCTCCCCGAACCGAATCCGCCCCGTCGAGCCTGTGAGGCTGGTCATGGGCGACCACTCCCCTGCTCTCCGCGCATGAGACTGCGAAGACTAACCCCCAGTTGTAGGGCTTCTGTCGCCGAGTACCAAGTTCTCCACCCCCCGTTTCAGGCCCCGACCGTTCACGGCACGCGGCACCTTGAGTCCTGACTTGCTACTCCTGCCTTACTACTCCCCTACTGCAGTATCTACTGCATAGTTACCTGTATTTCTACGGCAAAGCAGGTGCGCAGTTACTTCATATCTGTTGCTTGGTAGCTTCGGAGTCCAAATGCTGCTGCAAAGTGCAGATTTAGTTTCGCTTTGTCTATTTCTATGAAACACCGAATAACTGATAAGCCGCTACGAATTTAATTCAAAGCTACTTGCGTTCTACTGCATGCCTAATGCGCTACTAGTGCATAGTAGGTATGCAGATGCTGTAGTGCGACACCACAGTGAATGTACGGCTGTTCTGCACTGGCTGCATTTAGGATGTGCACTATGGATACGGCAACCACCTCCCGCACGTTGTCGCCCGCCGTTCAACTGGCGTCGCGACGCACCATCTGCATCTCCAATGGCAAGGGCGGCGTCGGCAAGACGACCGTGACGACCAATCTGGCTGCTCTTCTCGCTGAAGCCGGCTACAAGGTGCTCGTCGTCGATTTGGACTCCCAGGGCGACACGTCTACCAATCTGGGCATAATCAACGATGACCGATACGACCGCGGTGAAGCACTGGACATTGCGGTCCGGTACGACAAGGTCCCAGTGCCCATCAAGGATGTGAGGCCGGGTCTGGATGTCCTTGCCGGCGGCAACCACACAGCACAGCTCATGGACACTTTCCAGGGAGACGCATCCCGTCAGGGCAAGATGCGCGGGGGAGTGGCCCGAACCTTGGCCAAGATTGCCCCGAATTACGACATCGTCCTAATAGACACCCCTCCTTCTGAAGCTGGTTGGACTGCCATCGAGGAAGCGATGTTGGCTTCTCGTTGGATTTTGGCTCCGGTGAAGCCTGAGCCGAAGTCAATCCGTGGTCTTCAGTCTCTTGCACGTCGCATCCTTAGTGTTCAGGATGACAATCCAGCCGTTTCGCTGCTCGGTGTCATCCTCTTTGGCATTCCCACTAACGCCACCAACGTGGACAAACAGGCCCGGACGTTGTTGCAGGAGTCCCTGGACGGCATCGCACCGGTTTTCGAGGGCAGCATCCGCGACGTTGTTGCAGCTGACGCAGATGCCAGCTTCCGCGGTCTCGCGGCGCATGAGCTGGCCGCCAGGGCAGCGACTCAGTCACCGTTCTGGGAGCGGTTGCGCAACAAGGGCAAGAGCACCTCTGATGAACCTCGCATTGCACAATCGGCGGGCAATCTGGCCGAGGATTACATGCGGCTGACAGAGCAAATCGTTCATGAGCTCCAGTCTCAGGAGGAAGCACTTGACGAGAATCTCGGGGTGGCCATCAAGTGAGTATGCCCTCAAGTCCTGGAAAGATGGATCTCAGCGCACTCAGCGGTCTGAAGAAGCGTGTTCTTCAACCGGTGCCTTCAGTTGTTGTTCCGGCCGAGCAGATTTCTGACAAAGCGCCTGAGCCTGCAACTGAAAAACCTGCGATTTCGCCTGCGCTCGAGACGTCCCCGGAGGTTCCGGACACGCCTGCCGGGGAACCAGGCACGGTTGGGAAACACGAAGCGGATACAACGGCAGATGCTTCACGTCTACAGTCCGAGGACCAGGCGTCGGCTAATGCGATCAGCCCAGCGAAGATTGAACCCGCTGCCGAGGAACACTCAGGGCACGTCACTCTCTACCTTCCCAAGGACCTGAATCGGTGGCTGGGGGAGCACCATGACATCACAGAGATCTCGTATCCGGGAATTGTCTTGAACGCGATCAGCTGGGCTGCCGCTGAGAATCGGTTCGGGCAGATATTCACCCCGGATGACAGTCCGATTCCCGCCAATGACATCTTCGGGCGGGCACCGGCCATGCCCAAGCTTGCACGTGGTTCAGTAGAGCCGGAGACCAGACCCCTGCGCTTCCGTAAAGATCACATGCGGGTGATCATCAGTCTCGCCCGCACTTGGACGGCAGACAACAGGAATTCTTTCTTCGTCGGAGTCCTCACTGCTTATCGAGCCCATCAAGAGGGGGGGTGATGGTTGTCAGGCAGCACCACACCGGCCCCCTGCGTTGCGCAGGGGCTATCGTGTGCGGCTCCGGGTGGCCTGGTCTGGCTTGATGTCCGGCCTGTTGTCGGCCGAGTCGGCACGCAGGTTCTTTGGGGCGGGTGTGAGGGCGCTGAGGATCTTGTCGAGGTCCTTGATGGCTTTCTGCTGGCCGTCGCTGGTGGGGGAGGCTTTGATCTGGCGTTGTAGCTGCTCGACGTGCGCCTGACCGCCTGCGCCGACGGCGCGGGCGAGGGCGTTGGAGAAGCTGGGCCGTTGTTGTGCCGCGGCGCGTCGGACGGCGGCCAGCTCCTCGCTTTGCTGGCCTTGGTGGGTTAGGCTAGACCCTGAAACAACGAGGCGTTGGCTTTCTGAGCTCGCGCTAAGGGCCCCCGGATTCTGCTGCGGCATATGGGGGCTGTTTCTTTAACGACACATCCGCCCCGTGTACGTGCAGCTGCACGGCGACATCGCGGATCTGGCTGAACCATTTGCTGTCTCCGACGGCAAGTTCTCGCCGGTAGCTCCATCCGGCGACGTCGGGAGCCCAGAGGAGCGGTTCCCGACCTGGTCCTGAGTGTTGGATCTGGACGTTCTCATTGATGATTCCGGCGCTGCGGAGCCGGTGGATAGTGTCCTTGTCGGTCTTGTTGGCACCGGGGATGACCCGGTCCCTGGAATCCATGACCATGAGCCTGACTGCATTCTCGCCGTGACCGCGGGTGAGTTCCGTAGCCAGGGTAGTGAGGCATTCGGCCCTGGCGTAGCTCATCAGGTTGTCGTCGCCAATTTTGATCTCGGTCTGGACGGTGATGACGGTGAACATGTCGGATGCGGCGAGGTAATCGAGCATTTCCCGGATGTATTGTTGGCCAACGGGGTCGCGGTTGAATTCGGTGGTGTGCCAGAACAGGGACCCGGGAATGTCAGTGAAGGCGGATCTGATCGTGGCGGCCTGCTCACGGTCGACGACGACGGCCGCGATGGTGTAGAACGGCCGTTCGTTGATGTCGCGGCCACGGTTGCCCGGTGCGCGGTAAGACTCGTCCAGGAAGGCCACCGGGCCGCTCGACCCGGCGTAGATTTCCCGGAGTCGATTGTCTCGAAGGCCAAATCCGTCCATAGTCATGGACGAAACTCTAGTTTGCGCCGCTGACAGCACTCGATTCTCCAGGATGTGGTGAATGCGGCCGGGAAGACCGATCCGGTGTAAGTTGTTCCATTTGTAACTATTTGTTCCAATAGGTGGATGAAACCTACCTCCATTTCGCCCCTGGATGAGCTTGTCGCCGTCCTAGTAGCCACTGATCCACTCAAACGGGATATCGTGCGCGCCTTGGAGAACATCAGCCGTGTCGAGACAGGGTCGGCCGGCTCGACAAACCAGTCGATTGAGGATCTGCTCTGGCACTTCGCAATGATCCGTTCAGCCAGCGATGATGTCGTAAGGATGCTCGCCGTTCACCTGGCCAAAGAGCGCGGCATGCCGTCGCGGAGAGTCGCAAAAGCCGCCCGGGTTACCCACACGACTGTAGATCGTTGGGCAAAGTCCCGCTGAACCGCCCGTCGCCTCTTAAGCCACGTCCATCAGGTGCCGGTAGTACCGTTCCGGGGCCTCGTCCGGGGGCGGCATCCAGTATTCGTCTCTCTCGGCGTCGTACAGATCGGCTTCGTTGATCTGTTCCTGGCCGTTGTGGCGGTCGAGATAGGCGTGCCATTCGCCGCGTTGTTTCCTGTGGAGGGCAATTTGCGCTGCGACATCGTCGGTGGCTCCCAACCGGATTGCGAGCTCGGTCAGGTTTACCACTGAGGTGATCTTCCATGGCCGGCCATCACGGTGGATCATGCCCAAGGACGCCATATCGCCCAGAGCCTTGCTGACTGCGGTTTCTTTGATGCCCGTGGCCCGGATAATCTCAGCAGTCGTGGGGGACGTCCTGGCGCGCTCAATGTGTTCGTAGACGAGAGCTGCGGGATCTCCCAGGACACGGAAGACCGGGCGCAGGCCATAGATCTTCCCTTTTCGCCAAGTCAGCTCCCGGGCGAGCTGCTGGTAGTTCTCGGGCAGCTGTACCAGGTAGGTATCGGCGGCGCGTCCGCGGGCCTCGAAGACTTTGCTGAGGATCCCGTCGGAGAGTGCTGCTAGACGGGGGAGGAGTCGGGCTACCGTGGCGTGGTGTTTGCCCAGGGCCGTAGCTAGAGTCCTGCAGCCAACGTCGAGCAGATCGGTTTCCATGGTGCGCAGGTATCCGAGGAGCGCACGGAAGAGTATCCGAAGGCTGTGGCTTTCACGACCGAGGCTTTTAAGTCTGTGGTCAAGGACAGCGTAGAGAACATTTTCGAGATCGTTCACGAGAGAGTGGACGGCGGCTCTGCTCAGAGGTTGGAGTGCCCCCCCTGTGGTTAGAGTCAGGCTTGTGTCGTTAATAAGCGGATCTTTCAAACGTCGCTTCGTGGTGCCTGGCTTTTTGAGGTTTTCCGCGTAGGTGACGGCCTTGGCCCATTCGGTTTCGAGGAGCCGATCCCGCTTTGCGTGGGTGCCGTAGAGGGCGGCAAGGCCGGCGAGCTGGCCAGGAAGCTCCATCCGGATCTGTTGGAGAGTCCAGGAACAGGCTGCAAGGTGGTTTAGGACCGCCAGCCGCGCCTCTGAAGGGCTTTTGTAGCGTGCCGTGTCGTAGAGACCCGTGCGTGCAGTTCTCCGGAGCGGCAATTCGCTGCCGGGAAGACTGGTTGGGAACACAGCCGGCATGGTGCCCACTGTGGCCCTGCGGGCCTTCAGCTCTCGGTTACGGCGCACTTCAGGGGCCAACCGAATGCGTATGCGATCGACGGCGTCCGCACCGTTGCGTCGGCGCATGATGTCGTATGCCTCGGACAGGGGGGTGACCAGAGTTTGGTGGCCGCCCCGCTTGTGCTTGCTTCCGGGAACACGGATACAGCCATCGGTGACGTTCTGGTGAGGACCGGGGTCAAGGCTCGGCGCCAGGAAGCCGAGAGCTTCCACGAGCTCTCGCGCGGCCGCGCCGTCCATCCGCTCGGCCAAGGGGATGTAAAGGTGCCGGCCGCCGCTGGGGGAGAAGTCTTCCACCCATCGCAACCCGCATTCAGTGAGAAGCCGGCCAAGGCTGTCCGCGTCTTGGTCCACAACGTGTTTGAGGGCCTTGGAGGTGTCCAGGTCTAGGCAGAGGGTGGAAACGAAACCGTCGACGCCGTGAACCAAGACTGCCGCCGGCCGAGAGGGCAACGCCGCCGTGATCTTCGGTGTAGTTGCTGGTCGAGGGTACTGAAACCGTTCGCCGATCCAGCGGCCAAGACGGTACGTCGACTGTCCGGCGATCAAAGGGGCAAGGATCCAAGCCTCTTCAGGCGTGACTTGTGAACCGACACGGACAACAGATGTTGACGCCGGCACCGCTACAGGTACCATTGAGGACAGGTCCTCCTTCCAGAGGGTACGAAAAACTCCACCCACGTAGTGGGTGCTAATAAAAAGTTCAGATCTTCGTCCGCCAAGATTTCGGATCTGAACGTCAAACTTGCTGAAGGCCCGCCTAGTGCGGGCCCTTCTTTAACTGGCTCGGTCGATAAGGGCCCCCTGGCCGTGATCATCGAGTTTGCTAGGAAGACCGTTGTCACGGTCGATAAGCGCACCAAGGTAGTCGCTTACGGACAAACCATGGCGACTTGCTGCCTCATGTGCCCGAGCGTGCTGAGCCGGGAAAACACGCCCACGCAGAGCAACACGATTGCCATCCAGCTTCGGGGTTGCATAAGGGACCTGGGAACTCATACTCCACATACTTGCTTAATGTCAGAGGCGGAACCGGTACCGGTTGACGGCGTGTCGCTTATCTCTTCCCCGGCGCCTTACAGATGCTGCTACTTGCCGTCGAGATACCTGTCGTAATCGGCAAGCGCCCGGTCTTTCGCTTCGCGGTCCAGGCGGTACATAACACGCTGCCCCTGGCGTTGCTCGCCGGCGTCGGAGGCGACTATGCCCTGAACTTCCAGGTCCTGGAGGTGCCGGAAAACCGTTTGGTAGTTGGCTCCGAGATCGCGCGCGACCTGACCTGACGTGGAACCTGCTGCATTCTGGGACAAATACCTGATGATTGCGGACCTCACTTCGTTTGCTCCGAACACCTTCATCGCTGCCTCCGCCCGCTGGTTGGTGGGGGTGGGAGGTTTCGCGTATCGGGGCACCTGCTCATTTTGCCGCATCTGCTCACAAACGCCATATTACACTACCATTTAATGGTAGGGTGGTGAATAGGCTCAACGCCCAAGGTCAAGGAAAGTCGTAGATCTTCGTCTCAAAGACGTCATTTGACAAGACCGTACCGATTGACCTGTTTTAGGCTTTGCCGGGCGTCAATACGGAGAGTTTTGTCGGTTGCTGGTGATAGGGGTTGGAACCGGCCAGAGCAGGGGGGTGATGGCGAGCATGGTGCCGTTTGGAGTGAAGTGGCCAGCAACGGCTGCGTTGAAGGATCGTTCTGCCCGTGAGCGTGCAGCGTTCGCCAAGTGGATCGATGGCCTTGACGTCCCAGAGGACCAGCGGAAGGTGCTGGCTGTCCTGTTGGAGATGGTCCATGACGTTGAGCTTGTGGACGCACGCTGTGCCGGCGTGACCTCCGCGGCGGAAGTCTCCCGGCGGGCCGGAACCCTGAGCGATGTTGAAGCGGTTCTCGGCGGGTTGGTAGCGGCAGGGCATCTGACGCTTCATCCGGCGGCCGCGGTGTTCTCGGATCCCCGGCCCGGGCTGGTGTTCCGGATCCGTCACCCCGATGTGGTGCTGACGCGTGAATCGGCGGGCACGCTCTGGGGCATGGATGCCTGGACCGCGAAGACGGCCATGGCTGTGGGCCTCTCCGAATACGCCCTGCCTTTGGGGAGGTGGCGCAGATGAAAGTTGTTGGCGGCGTGATCGGCGGTCTGCTGGCTCTGATGCTGTTCGTCGTAATGATGATGAGCGGCGGTCCTGGCCAGCCGGCCGCTATTGCCGCGTGCCTGCCTGGTGGCAGTACCCAGGGTGTGCCGAATGGCTGGGGTTCGGCAGTGGATGCGGCAGCGAAGACTGCCGGGCTGCCGGCATCGGTTCTCGCGGCTCAACTGGAGGCGGAGTCCGGGTGGAACCCGAAGGCCACCTCGCCCGTAGGCGCTGCGGGCCTGGCGCAGTTCATGCCGGGGACCTGGGCAACCTGGGGCAACGGGGCAGACGCCTTGGACCCGGTGGCCGCGATTGCCGCGCAGGGGCGTTTCATGGGCGATCTCTACCGCCGGGCACAGACGATGGCGACAGGAACGAACCTTGACCCCACAGGCCTGGCTTTGGCCGGTTACAACGCCGGCTGGGGCGCGGTGGAGACCTGGCACGGCATCCCCCCGTACGCGGAGACCCAGAACTACGTCACCAAGATCCTCGACAGCGCGAAGAAGTACGCCGGTGCCGCGACGGTCCCGGCGTCCACGTGCTCCCAGGCCGGTGCGGCAGGGGACGGCGATGACCTTCCCTGGAAGTCCGCCGCCATCATGACGCCTAGCCCGTTGGGCATGTACAACCGCGAATGCGTTGATTTCTCGCTCTTCCGCGTCAACCAGGAGCTGGGCTGGACCGCCGGGCAGCCGTGGAAGGTCACGAACAGTTCGTTCCGCGGTGACGGGGTGCTTTTGGGTAGTGCCAACACTCCGGGCGGTCAGAACTGGCTGACTGGGTGGCAGGTCAAGGGCTGGCCCACCGGGCATGAGCCCAAGGCCGGCGCGGTCGTGTACTACGCCCCGGGCGTCGGAGGCTCCGATGCCTCTTACGGCCACGTGGCCATGGTGAAGTCCGTGAACCCGGACGGCACCTATGTCGAAGAGGGCTACAACGGAAACCCTGCCCCGAACGACCACACCTATTACACCCGGCCTGTCAAGAACACCACTCCGAGCGCGTTCCTGTACGTGCCTACACAGAAGGATTTCGGACTTGCTTCCTAGCCCAGCCAAAGCCGGCGCGGCCATCAGTGCCGCCACGCTTGTCGTTGTCCTCGCCGCCGGCTGCGCGGGATCTCCAGCCTCACAGACCTCCCCGGTGCCCACGATCACCGGCCCGTCCGATTCCCTGCCCCCGACGTGGGGGAGTGGACCACAGGCTCCGGAAGATCCGAACGCACCCAAGCCGGCCGCGGTGGCATGGTCGCCGGACTCCCGGGCGGCCGCAGCGGGCGTTGCAGTGAAGTTCATGGCCGCGTACGCCCGCCCGGGGACTGCCCAGCCGGGCTGGGCAGAAGCATTGGCCCCGTTCGCGTCCCTGGATCTCTTGGCCAAGTTCCGCCAGGTCGATACGAAGTACCTGGCGACGGCACAGCCGGCTGCCACGGGAACGCTGCAGGCGGATGACTCCGATCCGTACAACGCCACCGTGACGGTGGGGACCTCCGAGGGGGCGTGGCAGCTGGGCGTGCACCGGCAGCCGGACGGGTCCTGGCGCGTGGCCTCCATCCAGCCGCCGGTAAGGCAGGGCCATTGATGAGCAGCGTTGCTGTTCCGGCTTGGCCGATCATCACCCTCCGGTGGGAGGGCGAAGTCCTCATAGTCAGCGACTCCGACGCTTCCCTGGACATGCGCCGGGTCCTGCCCATTCCGGGTGAGGACCCGTTCGAGACCGCGCGCCGCGCCGCGGTGAAGGCCTGCAAGTCGCTGCACATGGACAGAGCACGTGTGGAAGGCGTCGACGGGGACCAAGTGCAGTCCCTGATCGTTGATGCTCGTCAGGAGACCTTGACGTCAGCCCAAGCCCCGTCAGGTCCTGGAACGGCCTCAAGCCGCGCACACACCGCCCTGGACGGTGCGCGGGCCCGAGCCGAGCGCAGCCGGTTCGCACCGCTCCTAGTGCCCGTCCTCGGTGCACTCGTACAGCTGCGCGCCCGGGCATCGAAAAGGATGGCGTGGGCAAGAACCCGCGAGGGCAAGCGCGCCCTGACGGCCGTACTCGTCGTGGCCTGCGTGGTCGCGACGGCCGGCGTCGTCGTCGCGCAGCGTGCGGGATGGTTCGCCACGAACACGCAAAGCGTGCAGGCGCCAGCCCCGGCCCCCGCCGGCCAGCTGCCCGTCTACGCACCGGCCGGGTGGCAGACCTTCGCCTCCTGGACAGTCCCGGCTTCCCGGACGAACGTGGCCCCGGTCCTGTCCCCGGACGGGAACCAGGTCATCACCATCAACAGCGGCCACCTCGACGCCCTCGATGCCCGGACCGGCGCCCGTGTCTGGTCCACCGCCCTGGAAGGGTCGGTATCGGCGCTGCGCGTCATTGCCGTGGACGGGGAACAGAAGATCGCGATTTCCGACGGCAGCAAGGTGCGGGTGTTCGGCCTGGACGGCACCCCCGGTGCCGTATTCGAGGCCGGGGACGCCACCGCCCGGCCCGTCACGGACACCGGCCGTGAGGTGTTCTTCACCCTTCCCGATCAGCGGGCCATGGTCCTGACCCGCGGGAGCATGTCCCTGCGCCGCATTCCCGCCGGTGCCGTCCCAGTCGGTGTGGACCGCGGCACTCTGCTTGCGGTGGAGATCTCCACCGCAAGGCTGTGGCGCATCACCGATGACGGGGTGGCTTTCCCGGCCCCGACGACGATCCCCGCACCGAAGGACACGACGAAGCTCACCGCCGTCTACGCGGCAGGGAACGGCTCGCTCGTGACCGTGTGGGCGGGTCCTGTGAAGTCAGACAAGGCCGTGGTCGCGGTTCTGCCGGTCTTTCCCCAGCTGGCGGCCCCCACGGTTCTCAGGACGGTTCCGGCTTCCTCCACGGCCACGTCCACACCCGTGGTGGACCGGTACTCGGGCACCATCCTTGTGGGCAATGTCTTCATTGACACCGTCAAGAACACCGCATCCGAGGTTCCGGGGACCTCGGGCAAACTCGGTGCCGGCTACTGGTGGGGATCCAAGGATCAGCAGTCCGTGAGGGTAAGCACAACCGGTGACCTGGTCCCGTCCCCGTCCGATGCCCCTGTGCCTTTGTTTGCACTCCCTGACCACCGTGTCCTGGTCGAAGCCGGGACAGACCAAAGCATCTACGCACTTGCACCTGAAGGAGAGAAAAAATGACACAGCCAAAGATCACTGCGTTCCTGGACTCCACCGGCCAGACGAACGTCACCGACCCCGACGGCAAGTCCCACGAGAGGGCTTTCGCGGATCTTCCCTCCGCCCGGCGTGCCGTGCGGGAAGCCGCGGCGAAGCACGCGGCCGAGCACGGGGTCCCGGTCGAGTTGGAGATCACCGATCCCTCGGGCCTGCATGCCCTCCTCGTCCACGCGGACGGAGACACCGAGCTGATCGGCGGAGACCTGCCAGTCCCGGCCCGTGACGCGGCTGCCGGCTCCCGGTTCCAGCCGGTCCCTGCGAAAGCTCCTGCTGCCGTTCCTGCCCATGTTGCGGAGCCGGTTCAACCCGCGCAGGAGCCCACGGCGGAGGAATTCCCGGTCGTGGAGGAATCTGCTGCAGTGGCTGTGGAAAAGCCTTTGACACGCGCCCCGGCCGCAAAGATGCCTTCCGACGAGCGTGCCCGCCCCGGGCGCGGCAGCGATCTCCCATCCCTGGATCTGCCTTACCTGGAGGAGCCCGCCCGGGTGGTGGCCCCTGGCGGTGCTGAGTCACCGGCACCGGCGTTGCCGTCCCGGAAATCGTTGCGGGACGCGGATGCGCAGTCCTTTGTGCGGGCCGACGTCGTAGTGGAGCCCGCCGTGCAGGGATGGCGGGGGATCCTGAACAACCTGGTGCCGAGCCTTTCCCTGGCTCCGGGGGAGGCTGAGCTGCTGGAGCGCGAGTGGGTGCGCCTGGTCGCCCGGCACTATGCGCTGACCCGCACGGTTGCCGTCATTAACCAGAAGGGCGGCCCGGGCAAGACCATGACGACTACCTGCCTCGCGGCCGTCTTCGGCCGTTCCGGCGGGTCCGTCCTGGCCTGGGACAACAACGAAACCTCCGGCTCGCTGGGTGACCGCACTGAAAGGGGCGATCACGGCGCCAGCGCCCTGGACGTCCTGACCCGCGCAGCGCACCTGCTCTCGGATGCGTCGCGCGCGGCCGACATCAACGCCTTCGTCCACCGGCAGATCACTGACCGGTACGACGTGCTGCGGTCGGACTCGGACCTGCTGGGCACCCACGAAGTCACCGCCGACGAGGTCGACACGCTGCACGCGGTCGCCTCGAAGTTCTTCAACGTTCTGCTGATGGATTCAGGTAACAACCACCGCGCGGGCAACTGGAACCGGATGATCGATCACGCGGACCAGCTCGTGGTCCCGGTGACGATCAACGATGACGACGTCCACAAGGGACTGCTGACCCTGAAAGGTCTGGCGCTGCGCGGGGACCGGACTGCAGAGCTGGCCAGCCAGGCCGTCGTGATCGTCTCCCAGAAGGCCCCCGGGCAGCACAAAGATGCGGAGAACACAGCGGCCCAGTTCGCGGAGTACGTGCGGGAAACGGTCATCATCCCCTATGACCCGGCCCTGGTCTCCGGTGTCATCCGCTTCGGCGCCCTTCAACCCGCAACACGGTTGGCATGGCTGAAAGCCGCCGCCGCAGTCGCGAAGGGCCTGTGATGTCCCAGGATCTCGAACAGACCACCTCCTGGGGGTCCCGTTTTCTTCCTCCACCGGAGCCAGTGGAGGAAGAGACGGACGTGCGGGAGCATGACCCCATCGTGGGAGACCGTGAATTCCTGCCCGGCGTGCAGGACTCCTCCGCGGCCCTGGCTGATCAGCTGCGCATCCCGGAAACGACACCGGAACCGGCCCCGGTGAAGATCAGCCAGAGCACGCTGTGGCTGATCCCGGCCTGCGGTGGTGCCGGTGTAAGCACCCTGGCGGCCCTGCTCGGGGAGGACGCCCTGGACGCCACCGCGCACCCTCCGGTGTGGTCTGGGCAGGCCGTCGTCGTCGCCCCGACCCACCCGGCCGGGCTCGTCGGGGCCGAGCGCCTAGGCCTGGCCAAGGCCCGGGGCGAGCTGATTTACGACGTCGTCGGCATCGTCTGGGTCCAGGACCGTCCCAAGATCTCCGACGCCACCAGCCGAGAGTGCCGGCGCATCGGCTCGATGTTCCCCAAGCTCTGGTCCATGCCGTACGAAGCGGCGTGGCGGGAACCGGGCGCCGAGCCGGTCCCGCACCGGCACAACACCAAAAACCTCATCCGAACGCTCAGCAAGTTCACGTTCCGCAAGGAGAACAAGTCATGATCACCACCCTCACCCTCACCGCCACGAAGTTCTACGTGGGCATGGACGGGAACCCCATCGATTCCAAGCCGGCCATGCCGCCGGGCATGGGGTCCCTGGCCACGCTCATGAGCTGGGTGCTCTGGATCGCCGGGACCGCCCTGTTCGCGTTGTTCGTCGTGGGCATCGTCAAGGCCGCCCGGGCGCGCAGCCAGCAAGGCCAGGTGGACGCCGAGGCGCCCATGTGGCCACTGATCTGGGCTGTCGTGCTCGGTGCCGCTGGCACGATCTGGCGCGTCATCGTCCCGGCCTAGGAGGAACAGTGAAGCCTCGTCAGGCAGTCGGGTGCATCTGGCTGATCGTCGTGATTTCCATGGCGCTGTTCGTCGGCCAGTTCACCTTCCTGAAGCACTGAAGCACTGCACTACTCCACGGATAGAGAGGAAGTGAACACATGGGTTTGAAGAGCTTCACCCGAAGCCAGTACGACGCCGTTGCTCATCCCGAGAAAATGAACCCCGGCCAGCTGTCGCGGACCCGCTGGGCCCTGGCTATATTCATCATCGTTCTGCTGTCCGGCGCGGTCATCCTCGGCGTGCTCAACAACCAGAACCAGGGACAACAGGCTCCTAACCCTGCCGCTGTTCCCACCATCGTCTACACCCCAGGGGCCGCAGACCCCGGGAACTGCCTGGACAACACTCCTAAAGACATCACCACCACCGCGCCAGGCGTGGACAGGTGGGAGGCCAAGGCATCCGGGCAGATTCCCGTGATCAAGGGTGCCGGCCCCTGCGGAAAACCCGTCGGAGGCGTGGACACGGGCTTCGCCAAGACCCAGACCGGAGCCCTGGCCGCAGCGGTGCATTGGATGTGGGAGCTTTTTACTGCACCGGTCAACACCTCCACGCCTGACGTGATCCGCGCGGTCGTTGTTACAGGACCAGACCGTGACGGTCTGGAGGCGCAGGCCAAGCGTGTCCTCTCCGGGGCGCAGGCCCCCGATCCTGATTACAGGAGCATCACTCACCTTGCCGGATACCGGATCCAGCTCCAAGCTGACACCGCTCTGGTGGATATGGGATTCGTTTCGCAAGTTGGTACAGAGAAGATCAACGGCACAACGCGGATCACTCTCCACTGGGAAGGAAACGACTGGAAAGTCGTGCCTGCCGGATCGGATTCTTTCGCACGTGGCACAAAGGTAACGAGCTTCGACGGCTACGTTCCTTTCTCTGCAGAGGTGTCCAATGCAGCGCACTGATTTGATAGGCGACTTGGTCGGCGGTGCCGTCAATAACGCCGTTCAGGATGCTTGGGTGGGTTTGGCCGGAAAGATGTACGACGGTGTGGTCACAGCGTTGCAGTGGCTTTCGTCGTGGTGGCTGAATATCCCGGCCCCGAACCTGATGAATGACGGTGGGGATTCCCCGGCGCAGAAGGTGATGCTCTACACGCGGGTTTTGATCGGTGTGGTCGGCATGCTGTCCACGGCCTTCGTTGTGGTGCAGTACGCGATGCGCAAGAACAACAACAACGGGGAGCAGCTGGCCTGGGCCATTGGCCGCACGGTGGTGTTCTCCGGGCTGACGCTGTCCGTGGTCGGGCTCCTGCTGGCCTTCGGTGACTTGTCGGCCCCGTGGTTCGTGACAATGATCGGCGGGGAGACGGACTTCAACAAGTCGATGTTCACGCTCTCCGGGGACCAGAAAGCGGTCATGGGCATGTTGACCAGCAACAACGGCGCCGGCCAGAGCGTGGTGATCATCCTGATCATCGTGTTCCTGATCGCCCTGGTGGGGTCCTTGATGAACTTCTTCTTCATGATCTTCTCCTACGGGATGCTCCCGATCGTGGCCGGCATGATCCCGGTTCTCGCGGCCGGATCGGTCACGGAGCGCGGCGCGGCCGCGTTCTACAAGGTGATCGGCTGGACCTTGGCAACATGCCTTTTCAAACCCATCGCCGGCATCATCTATGGCGGCGGTATCGCCATGGTGAAGCTACTGACCTCAACAGATGGCGCGAAGCTCGGCGCTGACCAGCTGGCACTGCAGACCATGGCCGGGTTCATGGTGATCGGCGCGGCCGGCCTGGTCCTGCCTGCCCTGATCCGCTTGGTCGTTCCGACGATGGCTGCAGCGTCCCGCGGCGTCGGTGCCGGTGCCCTGGTCATGGCGGGCATGACGGCCGCGACCGGGGCAATCATGGGCGGCGCTTCGTTAATGGGCAAGATCGGCGGCTCCCAGGCCCAGAACCTGGCCCGGGGCGGCCGGACGGGCGCACCCGCGATGGCGACCGCCGGCACGGGTGGCGGGAGCCTTGGAGGCCCGGCACCAACACCGGTGAACCGCGGCCTAGTCAACCCTGCAAGGCATGGTTATCCCGCCCCGCCGCAGCCGAAACCGCTGTCACCTCCGCAGGCTCCGCCGATCCCGAAGCAGGAGCTGGGCGGAGTCAATGGCGGGGGACAGGCACGGCCCGCCGCTCCTGTTCCACGGCCGGCATCCGCGCAGCCGGGGCAGGGTTCCGGGCGGCGGCGGATGGACGCGGCTAAGAATCATTTGTCGCAGCACGTGTACAGGGTTGAAGAAGCGATCGAAGGAGGGGAGGCATGAGCCGCCCAATGTACGGAGATATCACCACACCGCGTGCGGCGGGGTTCCTCGGGCTGTCCATGGGAGGGGCCGGCATAGCGCTGGTGGCCGTGGTGGCCGCAGCGATACTCCTGATGCTCGGCTGGCTGATCCCTGCCGGGCTCGTGCTCGCGGCAGGGATCTGGGCCGTGATCTGGGTTGCAACGGGCAAGCGGCAAGGCCGGTCCTCGTTTGAGCAGAGCAGGAACCGGGCCGCGTTCCGCAAAGCCCAGCGCAAAGGCACCACAAAGTACGTGTCGGGGCCGACGTCAAGGATCCCTGACGGCACCTTCCGGGCTCCGGGCCTGCTGGCCGGCACGGAACCTTATGAAGGGACCGACGCGTTCGGGCACCGGTTCGGGATGCTGTGGAACCCGCGCGAGAGCACGGCCACGATCTTCTTCTCCTGCGCCGGCGAAGGCCGCGGGTACAACGACCAGTCCACCATCGACCAGCTCGTGGACGGCTGGGCCGGGTTCCAGGCACAGGCAGGCCTCGTCGTGGACCTGGTACAGATCGCGGTGACCACCCAGGCGACGCGGGACCCGGGCGCACGTCTCCCGTCCGCGATCAACGAGGCCCGCGAGAACCACGGCACGATGGACCCCGCCACGGTCGGGACGTTCGTGCGCGAGACGGTCGATGGCATCGTGGCCAGCGTTAATTCGAACATGCCGCGGCTCACGCAGCATGTGGCGATGACGTTCACGGCCGCTGAGATCGCCGCGGAGGGAACGGAAGCCCGGACAGCCGAGGACATGCTCGAAGACCTGGCCATCCAGATCCCGGCACTGAAGGAACAGATCCAGCACGCGGGCTCCCACACCGTCTCTGTCATGAAGATGATCGACGTCGTCGATTACGCCTACGTCGCCTACAACCCTGACCGTGCCTTGGGGGTCGAGCGGGCCCGGGAGCGGGCCCGGGTGAAGAAAGGCACCGGCACGAACCTCTCATGGTTCGAGGTCGGACCGCCGACGGCCGATTCCGCCCTGGAGCACTGGGAGCACTCGGGATACGTTTCCCAGACTCATTCGGTCTGGAAGCCTCCGGCCGGGTTCTTCGCGGATGACTCAATGGACGCACTGTTGATGCCTGACGGTGTCTCGGACCAGAAGCGCATCACCATGCTCTACCGGGTACTGGGACCCGAGGAATCCAGCAGCACCCTGGCATCGGACCAGACCGACCGTGCTTTCGAGCTGAACCAGGGCGGCAAGGCTGCCACAGCCGTCGGTGCCAGGGACCTCACGAGCGCCGCCGCCGGCGCGGAAGAGCAGGCCCGGGGCGCTGCCGTGGTCCGGTTCGCGTTCGTGATGACGAACACCGTAGCCGCGGGTCCGGATCAGAAAAACCGGCTGGCCAAGGCCACGGCGGCTCTTCGCAGGGCGTGCAGCACGAGCGTCACGATGAGCATCCGCCCCTCGGACGGAGGCCACGACGCCGGCCACGCCATCGGCCTGGGCTTGGGCGTTGTCCCGGCCAAGCACGCCACTGTCAGCTCGGCCATGCGCCGGTCACTCTAAGCGGATAGGAGCACTTGATGGGCAAGATTGACGAGTTCGCGGACTGGACCATGCACCAGTGGTACCGGATGCTGCGTAAGGAAGCCCCGGCCGCCGCCGCGGCCTACGATGCTCTTCCCGGCCTGACCCCCAGGGGCTTTGAAGCCCCGCGTGGTGGCGCACACCTGCACGTGGACGCTCCCCTGGAGTTCCAGGGCATGTCCACGCAGGTGGGGGGCATGTGGCCGTTCGGCGTCGGCACAGCCTCCCCGATGATCGGGGCGCTGCTCGGACGGAACCTGCGCACGGGCCAACCCCTGATGGGTGACCCGCTGTCCCTGTTCCTGGCAGGAATCTACTCCGCACCGTCGGGTTTCGTGCTGGCCCTGAACGGCCGCGGCAAGTCTTCCCTGGTGGTGAGGATCTGCCTGATGCTGAAGGACCTGGGATTCATCCCGCTGTGCCTGGGGGACCTGAAGCCGGACTACGTCGGCATGGCCCAGGAGATGGGCGGCCAGCACATCCGCCTGGGCCTGGGCGGGGTCGGTTGTATCAACGCACTGGACGCAGGCCCGATCTGGCACTACCTGAACAAGCTGTCCGACAAGACCCGGGCTGAGGTCGATGGGCAGATCCACGGCCGGAGGGTGAACACCGTAGCCGGCCTGATCGAAATGATCCTTCAGCGCCGCCTGACCGAGGAACAGTCCGAACACACGATCCTCTCGGCCGCCATCCGGGTTGCCACAGAGGAAGCAGCGGCCGAGGGACGCCAGCCGGTTCTGGCCGACCTGCGGCGGGTGATCCAGGACCGCCACCCCCGGATCCGCGCCGCCATCCTGGACATGGATGAGAAGGAATACGACGCCGAGGTCCGGGACCTGGTCAAAGGAATCATCGGTCTGGGCCCGGACGGGATCTTCCAGGGCATGTTCTGGGGCGAAACCACCGTGGAGATGGACATCTACCAGCCCGTCGTCTTCGACGTCTCCAGCATTGACGAAAGCGAAGCGCTGCTGCGCGCGGCCGCGCAGCTGGTGATCTGGTCTTACGGACAGGGCGGTGCCCTCTCTGCGAAGATCCTGGCCGATGAGCCGGACCCCGAAGACCCCGAGGGCAAGAAGAAACTGGGCCCCGAGGTTCACCACTTCACGATCATGGACGAACTGTGGCAGATCCTCCAGGCCTGGGAAGGGTCGGTGTACCGGATCAACGAGATCACGAAGGTCAACCGCACCAAGGGCCTGGGGCAGTTGATGATCACGCACTCCATGAAGGACCTACGGCTCTCCACGGAGGAGCGGACCAAGATGGCCATGGGCTTCGTGGAGCGCAGCTCGATGGTGTTCCTGGGCGGCCTGGCCGAGAACGAGCAAGAGGATCTGCGCCAGATCCGCCGGTTCTCGAACAAGGAGATCCAGCAGCTCGTGGACTGGTCGGCCGAGGGCACGATCAACCCGGCAACAGGAGAAATGAACCCGCCTCCCGGCCGGGGCCACTTCCTGTTGAAGACTTCCAACGCACCGGGTATCCCGTTCCGGGTCGACCTGACCGAACCGGAGAAGCGGATCCACGACACCAATGAGGCCTGGGCCGACGCAATCGCCAGGGCCCGCGGGAAGCAGGTAGCGGCATGAGCGAGAACCGGCCCCGCACCTGGTCCAGCACCTGGATGTCCGTCCTGTTCGTCTTGGGCCTATGGGCCGGCATTGTCGCCTCTGCCTGGGTGGGGGAGTGGCTGACGCCTACCGGCACGAACTGGGGACTGAACCCCCTGTCGATTCTGTTGCTGTGGGCGACGGGCGTCCGGATCCCTCCGGCGTCCATCGCCCTGCTCCTGGTTCTGGTCGTGGTCCTCGTGTGGCTTCTCGTGGCCAAGCTGCGAGGACCCGGCGGACGGTCCCGGAACAAACGCATGGCCGACCGCGCGAAACTGATGGCTACCAAGGAAGACATCGCCGCGGTAAGCGTGCAGACACGCGCAGTCGAGGCGGCACGCCTGCACCCGAACTGCCCCGGCATCACCCCGGGCCTGCACGTGGGCCGGTGGGTGCTCGGCGGGGACTGGCTGTATCAGGGACAGCGGCAGTGCGGCCTGTTCGTCATGGGCCCGGGCCGCGGGAAGTCCACTGCCCTGCTGGTCCGTGGCGCCCGGTGGGCTCCGGGCTCGTACACGATGGCCGGGAATAAGGTGGACGGCGTGAAGGAGGTCCTGGCGGCCCGGGCGATCTGGCACCCTGGGAGCCAGGTCTGGATGCTGGACATGCAGCAGGTTTTCCGGAAGTCCGGAAAACCTGCTTTCTGGTTCGACGCCCTGCTGGGCATCACCAACTCCGAGCAGGCCACAAATCTGGCCACGACATTGGAGGAAGCTACGAAGGAAAATGGTGATCGGGGCGGTGACCCACAGTTCGATGAGCAGGGCCGGTCGTTCCTGGCCGCCTGCATCCTCGCCCAGGCCCTCATCGGAGGGGAACTGGAGAAAGCGCACGCCTGGGTGACAGCTGCCGATTTCCTCAGCCCCCGGGAGGTATTGATCAAGGCGTCGTCGAAGAACCGGTCCCGTGACGGAAAACAGGAGGAGGAACGGGACTTCTCCCGCCTGGCCGATCAGCTCTTCGGCATGTCGCGCCAGCCCGAGGAAACCATGGGCAGTGTCGCTGCCTCCGCGCAGCGCATGGCGTCCTCCCTGACGCACGATCACCTGTTGGGTTGGATCCGCCCCAACCCGGGGCTGCCACGGTTCGACCCGGTGAAGTTCCTGTCCTCCCATGACACCCTCGTTGCCCTGTCCAAGGGCTCCAGCCGGGTTGTCACGGGTCTGATGACGGCGTTTCTGGAGGCGATCTTCGAGACCGGCGAACGCCTGGCCGAGGCGAACGGCGGCCGTTTGCCGGTCCCGGCGGTCTTTGACCTGGACGAGTTCGGTAACACGGTCGCGTTGCCGAAGATGGGCGACTGGTTCACGTACTTCGGCTCGATGGGCATGATGGTGCGGGTCTTCATCCAGTCCGAGGCGTTCGGTGAACAGGTCATGGGCGAAGCCGCCTGGCGGGTGTTGAAGAACGCCGCCGGTGTTTTCGTCTTCGGCGGCGGCATCCGTGAGAAGGCCTATTTGGCGGATCTGTCCGCCTTGTACGGGAAGACGGACGAGTACACGGCCTCTTACACCTCCAATGAGCGGGGGCCGGCCAGCAGGAGCATTTCCTCCCGGCAGGAGGACATTCTCACGATCAAGGACCTGCACACCTTGCCTATGTGGCACGCAGTGATGGAGGAATCCAGCGGTGTCGTGACGATCGTGCGCCTGGTGCCCTGGTTCGAGGACCCTGAGATGGCCGGCCCGATCCAGGCCGTTCTTGATGCTGGAAAGAGGGTCGCGGCGTGAGCGAGGATCTGGAAGCGGAGACCACGGAGGACGGGTACACCGTGGACGAGAACGGCGAGATCCTTGCCGATCCAGCCGACGTCCCGGTGCCCGCCGCCGAGCAGGACGAGTTGGGGCAGGAGGCCGCGGACGGCGTGGAGGAGTTCGACGACTCCCCCGACCTAGCCACCGGCCGGAGCGGGGAGGTCCTGGACTTCCTGCTGGGAGCCCAGGAAGCCGCTGCCCTGGTCTCTGACATCCTCCGCCGGAAGATCACCGTGCCCGCTTTCCGGCAGCTCGTCATGGACGGGCACGCCCCCGCCCCGGAACCCGCCGAGGAGGACAAGAAGAAGGCCGGCCCGAGCAAGTGGTCCATGGTGGGCCTGCGGAGATGGGCAGCCGGCATCCTGGCGGAAGAGGACCGCACCTCGGCCGAGGCAGAGCAGGAAAAGATCTCCGATAACCAGGAGGCCGGGACCGCCGATTTCCTTCTGGCCGCTCGGGACGCGGCCGGGTTCCTCTCCGAGGCTTTGGGCCGTCGGCTCTCCACGGCGTCCTTCCGGCAGCTCGTCATCGACGGCGACGCGCCGGCTGCTGCCGAGACCACGGACGGGACAGCGAAATGGTCCATGGTGGCACTGCGCGCCTGGGCCCAGGCCGTGCTGGGCGCCGAAGCGGAGGCCTCGGCGGAGATCGACCCCGCGGAGGAGGCAGCGAAGGAACGCAACGCCTTCGTCCACTGGGTCCGCGAACGCCTATACCGCTTCGAGTCCCAGGATGACCGCACGGGCGAATGGTGCCCCCAATGGTGGGACCACCCCGAAGCCGTAGACCGCTTCCACGCCCTGTGGCTCGCGTACATGGCGGCCGAGGCCGAGGGCGAGCTGTCGGGCTGGTGGGTGAACCACTGGGACCGGCATTTCTCGTTCCTGTTCAGCAAGTCCGGCGTGTTCTCCCAGTGCGCCGGAGGCCAGCACAAGGAATTCTCTGACCGACGCCGGCTGACCAACGACGAGCCACCCGCCGGCTGGCTTCCCTACCCCGAACGAAGGAAGTCGTTTTCTACCGTCTAGATCATGGATCTGATCCTAGACCGCTGGCCTGCTTGGACACGGCAGGGCAGTCGCGCATCTCGCACCGTAAGTTGGTGCAAAACATACCGACGATGCGGCGACGGTGACTATCCATGTCCCGAGACGGGGTGAACCAAGCCCAACCGGCCCGACATCTGAATGGTCTCGCCAAAGCCGTCGATCCGTGCTGTGATGACTAGCACCTAGGCCATGGGTAGTCCGCTCGACACTACTGGCTAACATGGCTGCGCATCAGTAGAAAGAGCGTGGTAGGCGTGGATTGGACGTTCCTGGAGCAATTGTTCGCTGGAGCCTTAGGTGGCTTCTTTTTGGCTGCAGGAAGGATGCTTCTGACGTACGCCACCATTAAGAGCCCCGAGCCCAAGATCAAGCAGTTCCTCAAAGCTCAGAGCCTTCCCCTCACAGTCCTACCCATCCTGGGAGTAATCCTGACTTGGGTGCTTCAAGGAATATCGGGAGCATTCTTCACTGGGCTGGGTGCTCTGGGATTCGTCCTGATGGTGGCCGGTCCGCATCGTCCGGTGCATTCCGATCCGGAAAGAACCCCGCATGCCTGAGCCGGCGATTAGGCGCGATGATTTCTGGGCGGACGCGGTCAACAGTCTGCTCCTGCGCCCCGTGTACAGAAAACCATTTCCCGTTGAGACGGACAGTGAATCAACCGCCGCGACTGCCACGTCCCGGCCCGCTTTCGTGGCATCGGACGACGATTGGGAGGCCAATGTTGCCGCTTTTCTGTCACGGGATCCAATAATGACCCAGGAATTTCTTGAAAAGTTTCCCGAAGTACGAGCGGCTTTCACACAAGCGGAGGAGCCAGGCTGGTCCGTCACCGTCAGAGACGACAACAGCCAGGGTCCAGAAGTTCCGCTCGACTACAGCCAGGGTCCAGAGATACCCTTCGACAAGCTGAAGAAGATGTTACCGAGTAAGCCATACTCCGCCTTGGTTTGGTTACCAGTTGGCACACTGGATGATGTTGTTGGGCCCAAGGGCAAGATCGGTCAGATAGCGGCAAACAACAATGTTGAGATAGTCATTATCGACGGCATGGCCTTTATTTTCGGCACCGACGCTAGGTCCATCGATGCAGCGAGGTCAGCCATCAAGGACATCGTTAGCTCTCAGAGCCCGCAAGTGGGCTCAGGGCGTAGCACGGTACGACCCCAGATGGACTGACCGGCGCAACGACCGGCCCCCAATGCCCCGAGGGACACTACACCCGCGCGGCATTCTGCGTCATGCCTCTTGCACTTACACACGGCCACTGGCCGGAGGGTGTGGCTGGCACGCAACCCACCTCGGGCAACTATTTAGGCCGAGGTCTAGTCAATCTAAGGATCAGGGTCTAATGTGAGGCTCATCATATAGAGGGGGTATTTGAGGGGGTCTTATGGGTAGTATTAGTGTCCTGCTAAGCCCCTCAAACTCCAGGATCGGTTAGGAAGGAGAACCATCATGCCGGTTGACACAATAACGGCCTCATACTATGAGACAGCTCAAATGG